>NZ_CP146241.1:300000-536170 GCF_037039395.1 Agrobacterium vitis
CAAGGACGGAGGTTTCGTCACCGTTTTGTTGCAAGACAAGGTCGAAGGGCTGCGAGTGCAGGCCGAGGACGGTATCTGGCTGGATGCACCGCCAGTGCCCGGCACCTTCGTGGTCAACACCGGGGAATTGCTGGAGCTGGCCACCAATGGGTTTGTCCGCGCTGATGTGCATGATGTGGTTGCCCCGCCAGCCGGCGTCGAGCGCTTCTCCGTCGCCTTCTTCCTTGGCTCGCGCTACGATGCGACAATTCCGGTGATTAAACTTCCAGAGGAACTGCATCGGAAAGAACGTGGCATCACGGTTGATCCGCTAAACCCGATCTTCCGGGAAGTCGGCCAGAACCACCTGAAAAGCCGCCTGCGATCGCACCCGGATGTTGCCCGCGCCCACCACGCCGATCTGCAATCTTGAAACACCGGTCAAACAGGCAGAAGCGCTGGAACAAAAAGGTTGGCAAGGAGCGCTGGTTAGGGACGCCGGGACACTTTTACTGTCTGGCCGATTGCCGAATTTGGCCTAAGCCTGGCGCATGATTTCGACCGAAATCAGCGATTCAACCAAACCATCAATTATAACAGACGGTGCCAAATGCCTGGTATCGCGTAGGTCCAATTTGCCGGTGTCGATGATATATTGCTTCAGGCGTTTATGGATGATGAAGTTCTCACCCGCTGGATATGACGTGAGCGCCAGGCGCCCCTTGGCCGGATCACTTGCCAAATAACAGAGCCACAAATTGTGGTGCCGCGGCTGACCAAATCTGACGGTTTTTGCATGGGGTATTGGGGAGCGTGACCGACGTCTCCCCTTGCGAAGATCTGAGCGGTTTTATACGAACATTGGCAAAAAATTGCATCGATCGCCTGCTGCACACACTGAAAGCTGCCAGAAATGTCACTTGGATGTTACGATATCGAGATGCGCAAGCGGAACGCCGCCGTTCTCGTGGTGCTGTTCTCCCATTCGACCAAGCATCATTTCAAGTCTGTCGATTTTCCGGCTGATGTCCTGAGCATCGCGGACAAGGACGATACCTATTTTACCACCACGCCAGATCTCCTGGCGAATTTCATAGAAAATGTCAGCGCGCCTTACGATCTGGTCATCGCGATTGGCGGAAGCAAAGGGGGACATGGCGCGCTATATTACGGCACGCTTCTCGCACGCAGGATCGAAAAGCCTGTTCATGTCCTCGCCTTCAGCCCGGTTGTCATGCTCTCGGATAATCCAAATGACATACCATATGTGTCCTACCAAAAGCTGATGGAGCGAGCGCAGACGACACCAGAACTGGCGGAAAACCTGCGCCAATCAACCCACGTGATAACAGCAGACCCACCATCCAATCTCACGGCCTTCTGTATCGTCGGCGCCGACAATCACTGCGACTGTGTAGAGGCCGGAAGATTGATCGGCGCGCACATCTTGACGCTGCCAATGCATCACCATGAAACGGTCATCCCATTCCTTTGCGATACCAGCGATCCCAGAGCTGTGACGAAAACCGTGCTGGTGCTGTACGATAAGGCGGCGGAGGAGGCGGATGTTGCCCATCTGCTTCAGAAAGGCAGTGTCGACAAAATGATCGAGGATCTTTCCCGCGTTCCAAAACAGCCTCGCCTCGATGAACTGACGAATCTTGTCATAAAGGGTGATGCCAGCAGAGTGAAGCAGGCTGTGAAAACGGATGGTTTCGGATCGTCTCCGACTGAATGATGATAGGATCAGCTTCAAAGCTGATTGCATCCGTATGCATCTTTAGATTGTATTTACCGGTATTGTCACAGGTCTCTCACAAGCACCGAAGCCGTGTCTTAAATGACAAAGCTCCCGTGCGGGCGAAAAAATTCTTACCCTACGGTCCCAAACCGAACCGGTTACACGTCTATCCTTCAGCAACCGGACGTGGTGCCTCTTGGGGCGCATCTTTGATCTATAGCATGATTTCTCAACCCGGCGTCGGCTCAAGGAGAAATTATGCAGGATATATAGGGTGTTACAGCGTCCCTTGTGCGTTTTCACAAGACGCGTGTCGCTTAAGCAATGTGTTGGGGAGAGAGGGATGATGCATTTCACACGCGAAACCATGACCGTACTTGCGATACTCACTGCCTGCGCCTGTAGACCCGACCGTAAAATCGCCTTTTGGGAACTGACCGAATTACGCAATGGTCCCACAGGAGAGATCGTCAAGAGCATCTTGCTGTTGCTCCGGCATGAGCTGCTGCAACGCGAACCAGACGGCCGCGTGATGCTCACTATCGATCCAGCCGGCGTCACGCTCGGCGCTATCCTGCGCCTCACCCAGACCGATCTTCTCCGATGTGATAAACACCGCGGCCATACGGACCAGAATGTGTTCACTCTCGCCGTTGAAGCCGCGTCAGTGAATTTCCTAGGGATCGCTGACCAGTTCACTCTCGCCGATTTCATCGGGGATCGGTCATCCGGAACATGCCACGCGGCGTGAACGGCCTATAGTATCTTGAATCCATGCAGTGTCGTGCTTTTCACGGACATCCGTCCGTTACCGCACGCAGCGTCAGGACAGATCAGGCATCGGTTTCCAGACTGTCGTCCAAGGGGGACAGTTCGGGCTCAGGCAGTTGCATCAGACGCTCGCGAACCGGTCGGGAGGTCACGAGGCTGCATTCGAGGCAAGCGAGAGCGGAGCGATCGGGCGGGGCCACGAGGTCCGCGACAGTGAAACGGTCGAGCAGCTGGACGAGGAAGGATGACGCAGCGGCAACGATGCCATCAAGCAAGGGTTGCCCGGCGAGCGTCCCGGGCTCCGGTTCTTCCGCGTTGCTGTCCAGTTCCGGCTGGGTGATACGCAGCACCTCGGCGAGCTTGATATCCTTGGGATCGCGTGCAAGGCGAAGGCCACCGCCCGGCCCGCGATCGCTGTGGAGAAACCCGTTGCGGACCAGGAGAGCGACGACTTGATAGGCATGATCCCTCGTCGCGCCGACCTCTTGCGCCAGATGCTGAGCAGGGTATTTCGTCGATGGACTTTTTGCGCAGGCTGTCAATATACCGATCGCAATTTCGGATTGCCGCTTCAGGCGCATGGATGACACTATCAAGGGAGTTACTCGTTCAGCCATAGTCGCATATTTGGCTGATGGTGACCATGGGCAAATGTTGCCAGATCAAGTGGATATCGTCCGTGATGATGACGTTGAACCTCGTCTTGCCAAACAAGGTCAGGTGATGGCATTGCGCATCCATCCGCGCGCGTGCCAGCGCGAAAGCATGAAACCAGCCTTCAGTGTCTCTTCGACGATCAGCGCGTACCAGACACCTTCCACCCCGTAGCCAGCTTCCACGCAAAACAGCCAGGCCAGCGGCAGGCCAAGGCCCCAGGTCAAGCCGATACTGACGAGCACCGGGACCCTGACATCGGCGACTGCTCTGAGCGAATGCAGCAACACTGTATTGAAGGCAAAGCCGGGCTGGATGAGGACCGTCAGCAGCAGCAGGTGCGTTGAAAGTTCCAGAACGTCACCAGTCTGTCCGAACAATCCGAGATACTGATTGGAAAACAGCCAGAACAGAAGCGCGATTGTCATAGTGACCACGGTTGCAGCAAGGCTGGAGCGCAACGCCTGGCGATAGGCATCCTGTCGTCGGCCTTCGCCCCAGCGATAGCCGACCAGCACTTCGTTTCCCTGGCTCACAGCCATGACGACAAGGATGAGGAACGTCATGGCAAGCATGACATAGGTACGGCTCAAGACACTTGAGACACCGAACCCCGCAACGAAACCAAGGAGTATAAGCTGGTAGAAACCGTAGCCGATATAGTCCGAAACACTCGGAAAAGCGAGGACGAGCATCCGCCGCACGAGCGAGAGCCGCGCCCTGATCGGCCCCGCCACGAAACGAAGACCGAGCGTCCAATAGACGGCAAGGCCGAACATCAGTGCCATTGCAATCCTTGAGCCGAGTGTTGCATAGGCCGCGCCTGCCACCCCGAGAGGGGGGATTGGTCCGGCACCAAGCACAAGGACATAAGTCGCCCCAATGTAAATCACCGAGAGAAAGAAGCCGATCATCACGATCACCCGGCTGCTGCCGAAGGCCCTCAGGCAGGAGAGCGCGGCCGTGGCAAGCGCATTGAAGGCCATGGCAGCGGCGGCGAGGACAAGATAAAGGCTGGTCTCGTGAACGATCGAGGCCGGGACATCGAGAATCCGCAGGACCACCGGTCCACCAAGAAACAGCAGACCGCCTGCCAGAAGGCCAAGGAGCGTATTGGTCGAAACCGCCAGTGCTGCGATCTGCCGCGCACCCTCCTCGTCACCGCGCCCGAGACTGTGCGATATCAGGATGACCGCGCCGATCCCGACCATGCTTGAAATCTCGAAGACGACCTGAAGCACCTGCCGCGCAATCGCCACCGCTGCTGCTGCGTCAGCGGAATAGGCACTCACGATCAGCATTTCCGACAGCATGACCAGAAAGGTCAGCAGCGAATGCACGAACATCGGCAGGCTAAGGCGAAAAAGCGACTTTGTCGTTCGCGCGGATGGCGGGCGATGCGGCCTGTCCACATCGCCAAGGATTTCTACTGTCTCCATGCGTCAGGCAACCGTGCGTTCGGCCCGCAAGCCGCGACGACCCGCAAGGCGATCGCGACCGGCCTGGCGCAACAGGGTCCGATCACCTCCCGACCACTCGCCCTCCCGACCGGCTTGCAGTTGGGCGATATGGGCGGCCATTGTTTCCAACGTCGGGAACCGGAAAAAGGCGGTAATATCAATCGATATTCCAAAACGCTTGCCGATCACACCCTGCAAAGAGACAACAAGCAGCGAATGGCCGCCGCATTCGAAGAAATTGTCACCCGGATTGACGTGGTCGAGTTTAAGCGCCTCTCGCCAGATCGCGGCGAGCGTTGCGGCGGGTTCGCCGGAGATCGGCAGGCGCGTTTGCTGCGGCGCTGATTTTGGCCGGCAGGCAGGAAGTGCGCGGCGGTCAACCTTGCCGTTTGGCGTGAGCGGGAAGGCATCAAGCGCGACATAGGCCGATGGTAGCATGTAGAGCGGCAGGCTGTCGGCCATATGTGGTCCAAGCTCCGCGCTCGCCTCCTCGGCAAATGGCTCTCGCCAGCGCAGATAGGCGATAAGCTGCTTGCCAGCACCGCCATCTTCGACAAGCACTGCCGCTTCGGCAACGCGAGGATGGGCCGCAAGCCTTGCCTCGACCTCGCCGAGTTCGATTCGGTAGCCGCGCAGCTTCACCTGATTGTCGATCCGTCCGAGAAAATCGAGCGCGCCATTCTCCGCCAAACGCACGAGGTCGCCAGTGCGGTACAGATGGTAGCCGTCCTGCGGACCACGCCGGAAAGGGTTGGGGATGAACCTGTCTGCTGTCAGGCAGGGCTTGCCCCAGTAGCCCGGACTCAATCCCGCACCGCCGATGTGCAACTCACCCGGCGTGCCGGGTGGCACGGGTTCCCCGCGCCGGTCGAGAACATAAAGCTGGGTATTCTGAATGGGGCCAGCAACCGTGACACTGTGGCCGTTGAGGTCTTCACGCCGCACCTCAGCGGCCGCAGACCAGATGGTTGTCTCGGTTGGACCGTAAAGATTCCACAGGCAATCGCCCCGATCCAGCAACTCGGCCGCAAGACGGCTGTCCAGCGCCTCGCCGCCGCACAGCATGCGAAGCCCCTTTTCACTGGGCCACCCCGCCTCGATCAACATGCGCCACCCGGCGGGCGTTGCCTGCATGACACTCGGACGGACACGATCCACGAGCGCGGCAAGACGCCGACCGTCGCGGGCAATAGCGCTCTCAGTAAGCAGCACTGTTGCGCCTTGCGAAAGGGGGGCGAACAATTCCAGCCCCGCAATGTCGAAGCCAATCGTGGTCAGCGCCAGCAGGCGGTCGCTCGCGTCGATCCCCGGCCTTTCGGCCATGGACTCGATGAAATTGGCAAGCGCACCATGGGTGATTGCCACGCCCTTGGGCTGGCCGGTGCTGCCGCTGGTATAAAGGATGTAGGCGAGATCATCGGCCTGAACCGCAGCAGGTTCGAAGGATGCCGACGCACAACCGAATATCTGGGTCGGGTCCATCACCGGAACATCTTGCGGCATCACCGCCCGCTCACTGTCCCCAAGATCCGTCAGGACCAGCGCGGCACCGGAATCGGCCAGCATGTAGGCAATGCGCTCTGCCGGATAGTCGGGATCAACAGGCAGATAGGCAGCACCCGACCGCATGACGGCCAGCAGTGAGGGCAGGAGCGCGCTTCCACGCCGCAGATAGACCGCAACGACCGCACCCCGGCCAATGCCTTGCTGGTAAAGGCGAAGGGCAAGAGCGTCCGCATAACCGACGAGATCGCCATAGGACATGGCGCTGTCGCGGCCCTCACCCACCTGAACGACGGCGGCTTTGCCAGGTTCTTCTTGCGCCCGCGCGATGATCTGGTCGTGGACCGCCACACTTGGCTGCGTCTGCGAACCTCGGCCAGTCTGGAGCAGGATTTCTCGCTCCTCGGGGTTAAGCATCTCGATTGTGCCAAGGCAGGCTTGCGGATCATCAGCGATGGATGAGAGCAAAGTCTCGTAATGCCGCAGCAGACGATCAGCTCCGGTGGACGACAGACGTGACGGGTCCGCGGCAAGCGCAATCTCTATCTCGGCACCGGGAAAGAGCCGGAGCGACAGCGGGTAATGCGTACGCTCATAGCTGCCGGGATCGCTGAGGGTAAGCGTGTGCGTTCCTTCTGCGAAGGCCGCCTGCATCGAAAGCGGCAGGTTCTCGATGATAAGCAACGTGTCAAAAAGTGGTTGATCGGCGGTCTTGCCTGCCCAGCGCTGGATATCGGCAAGCGCTGCATGCCCGTGCTTTTCCCGCTGGCGATGCGCAGCCTGAAGGCCTTGGAGCCATTCGGCCACCGTCTCATCCGGTCGTGTCCGGGCGCGGAACGGCACCGTGTTCAGGAACAGGCCAATCATTCGGTCTGCATCTGGCAGGTCCGGCGGACGGCCCGACAAAACCGTTCCGAAGATCACATCGTCTTCGGCCCCATACCGTGACAGAAGCAGCGCCCATGCACCCTGTAACACGGTCGCCAGCGTCAGCCGCTCCCGCCGCGCCATGGCGGCAAGCCGCGTTGCGAGGCTGGCATCAAGGCTGCGCCGGATCTCGACAATAGCCTCTTGTGCTGCCTCGCCCGTTTTTGTCTCCCCGAACAGGCCGCCTTGCGGCAGATCGGCGAGAGCCTGCGACCAAAAGGCCTGCGCAGCAGTGATATCCTGCCTGTCGCGCCACGCGACGTATTGCCGATAAGACGGGGGAGGCGCTGGCAGGCTTTCGCCTGCATAAGCCTTCAACATTTCGCCGACAAGCAGCGAGCCGCACCAGCCGTCCATCAACAGGTGGTGGAAACTCCAGACGAAGCGATGGCGGCCGGGACCGAGCCGAATGAGCGCAAACCGCAAAAGAGGTGCCGCATCCAGCGTAAAGCCACGGCGGCGATCCGCCTCCAGCCATGCCGCAAAGGCTGTCTCCTGCCCTGCCGCGTCTTCGCCCGACCAATCCGCTTCGCGCCATTCGGGCACAACATCCTCGGCAATGACCATGACTGGCCGCTCGACATCCAACCAGCGGCAGGCACCGCGCAGAACCTCGTGGCGGGCGATCACCCTCCCCCACGCCGATTTGAAGGCATCGGCATTCAGCGGACCTTCCAGCACGCACCAGCATTGCTCTATATAGGTGCCTGAGGCTGGGGCCATCAGACTGTGGAACAGCATGCCCGCCTGCACTGGCGTCATCTCAAAGCTGGGCCCGCTTTCGGCAACCTCAATTGCCTGAACCTCAATCGTATGGACCGCGCTTTCGGTAACGGCAACTGCGGCCTGTGCCGCGATTGTCTGCAACTCGAAAATCTGGGTCGGTTCGAGCTTCAGCCCCTTGGCCTGTGCCTTCGCGACGATCTGGACGCCGATAATGGAGTCACCGCCGAGATCGAAGAAATTATCCTCGATGCCAAAATCCTCGCGCCGCAGCACGGCCTTCCATATCTCCAGCAGCGTCGCCTCAATGGCATTGCGGGCTGGAACCGTCTCCGTACGCGTTGTGGAAAGTTGGGGGATCGGAAGCTGTTTGCGATCCACCTTACCGTTCGGGTTGAGAGGAAATTCATCCATCAGCACGAAGGCCGTTGGCACCATGTAGCGCGGCAATTGCGCAGACAGCGACTGGCGTAGCTTGCGCTCAATCTCACCATCGTTCGTCGTCGGCCAATCGCGAACGAGCACATAGGCAATCAGCCGCTCGTTTTCCGCGTCGAGCGTGACGATGGCCTGCTCAACGACGCTTTCGCGCAGCAGCTTGTCTTCGATCTCACCGATCTCGATGCGGTAGCCGCGCAGCTTGACCTGAAAATCCGTGCGGCCGATAAATTCGATCTCACTATTTGCCAGACGAACAACCGCATCACCTGTGCGATAGAGCCTAAGCGCAGGGCTGTTCTCATTGTAGAACGGGTTTGGCACGAAACGGGCGGCTGTGAGAGCCGGACGGTTCCAGTAACCGGGGCTGAGGCACGGCCCGCCGATATAGAGTTCGCCGCCAATGCCGCGCGGCAGGGGCTGCATATAGGCGTCGAGAACGTGGAGGTGGGTATTGTCGAGGAGGCCACCAACCGGCACCTTGCCGCTTTCCGCGTGGGCGTGAGTAACCCTGAGCGCGCTTGCCCAGATTGTCGCCTCCGTTGGCCCATAGACGTTCCACAGCTCTTTCGTGCGGTCGATCAGCTTGCGGGCAAGTGGCGCATCCAGCGCCTCGCCGCCGCAAAGGGCGATTAGATGCGGCAATCCCTCCCAGCCACTGTCGATCAACATGCGCCAATAGGCGGGCGTTGCCTGCAAATGCGAGATACGATCGGTCACAAGCACATCGGCAAGCCGCTGTGGCGCAAGCAGCAGGTCTTGGCCGTAGAGCACGGTGGTCGCGCCGACGCTGAGCGGCAGAAGCATTTCCAGAATGGAAATATCGAAGGTGGGCGTGGTGATTGCCAAAAGCCGATCACCGGGCGCAAGCCCCGGCGAGACGGCCATGGAGCGCAGATGATTGAGCAGGCTGGCATGGGCAATCGGCACGCCATTCGGTCGGCCCGTACTGCCGCTGGTGTAGAGAAGATAGGCGATGCGCGCAGGATCAGAGGGGGGTAGCGCGGCAGGGGTCTCGCTCATCGGCATTGGGCGCGTCGGATCAAGGGAGCGATGGGCCGGATAGAGATCTGCCCTGTCCGTCAATACGAGACTGACACCGGAATCCTCAAGCACATAGGCAACCCGATCCGCCGGATGATCGGGATCGAGCGGAACATAGACCGCACCCGCTTTCAGAATGGCGAGGAAAGCAATGACGGATTGCCCCCGGCCCGGCAGCGAAACGGCGACCCTATCGCCGGGATGAACCGAAAGGCTGACAAGCGTTTCGGCAAGCGCGTCCACATCTGTCTGTAGTTCGCCATAGGTCCAACTGCGGCCCTTGCTTTGAAGTGCAATCGCATCGGGTTGGCGCAGCGCGACATGCGCGATCGCATCGTGCATGGTGATGTCAGGCACGGGCCGCGCGGTTGGCGTTCCAAGTGCAACGACGGCGGCCTGCTCTTCCTTTGATAGATAGGCAAGCCTTGGCAGCAGAGCATTGGGAGATTGCAGGATAGAGCCGAGCAAAACCTCGAAATGGGCGGCCATGCGCTCGATCCGCCAGGCATCGAAGATCGCCACGCGATATTCGATGTTGAGCAGATAGCCGGATTCCCGCTCCATCACATACCAGCTGAGATCGACCTTTGTTTCACCCAGCCGTGCTGGCTGTTGGCGAACCTTGAGACCGTCGATGCCGAAATCGATCTGCTCGGCATTCTGCGCGCGGTAGTCTTGCGACTGCAACTGAAACATAACCTGCGAGAGCGGGTTCTGCCGTTGGTCGCGGCTCATGCCAAGTGCCTCAGCAATCAGCGGAAAGGGAAATGCCTGATGGTCGAGCGCATCCGAGAAGCGCTCCTGAACCGCCCCGACCCACTGCGAAAACGTCATGCGCGGATCGAGTTGCGCGCGCAGCACCAGCGTGTTGGTAAACAGACCAATCAGCCCTGCGGCATCCGGATCGTCGCGTCCGGCGACGGGCACGCAAACCGACAGGTCCCGCTCGCCACTGTAGCGATGAAGCAGCAGCGAGAAGGCCGCAGCCATCACCACAAAAGGCGTCGTTCCAAGCTGGCTGGCGAGCGAGGCGACCTGCGAGGACATCGAGACGGGAATGACCCGTGTCACGGTGGCCGCCGTCATGTCAACGCTGCTGCTGCGGGATCGGTCGCTTGGCAATTCCAGCGGCTTGAGATCGGCGAGGGTTTGCTTCCAGTAGTCGCGGGCGCGTCCGCAATCCGGGCTCTGAAGCCATGCGTGTTGATCAAGAACCAGATCACCAAAATCGCGCGTGATGTGCGAAAGCGCGGGCGCGGCACCCATACGATAGGCGCGGTAGCAGGCCGTCAGCTCGCGCATCAGCACGCCGCGTGACCAGCCATCCGCGACGATGTGATGGAGGGTGATCGCCAGCAGATGGTCGCCTTCGTGTTGCCGCAAGAGATGCGCCCGGATCAGCGGTGCCTTTGAAAGATCGAAAGGTTCAGTCGCAACAGCCAGCGCCAGCGCCTCACCATCCTCGCCTGTCGCTTCCAGATCGGTAAAGCCCATGGCAAAAGCGTGGTTCGGATCAACCTCCTGCCAAGGCTCACCTGCGTCCACGGGAAAGGCTGTTCTGAGCGGTGCATGCCGGGAGACAATCGTTGCAAGGCTGCGCTCCAGTGCTGCGCGATCAAGCGGCCCCTCAAGCCGCCAGCGATAGGCGACGTGATAAGCAGAACTCTCGGGATAGAGGCTCTGCTGGAGCCAGAAATGTTTCTGGCCGGGTGTCAACGGCAGGCGCCCGGTGCGCGTTGACACCCTTGACGTCTCTTGTGGCGTCTCTTCCGGGGCCACCCGTTCCCAGGCGATCCCACGGGCTTCGAGCTGGCGGCGGAAGGCCTCGCGTTCCGCAAGACTGAGCGCCGCAACGCGGGCGCGCAGCGCCACAATCGGATCGACAGAGTTCACGGGCAGTCTCCCTATACGGCTTCGGCGATGGTCAACTTCGGCGCATGCTGGCGCGCAAGCCGCGCCAGATGCGGCAGACCACCCATGACGAGATCGTAATCCTGCACGAAGTCGATCAGGCAGGCGATTTCATCGATGCCCGCCGCAGCCAGCGCCTCCACGGTCTCTGCGGTGCTTTCCGGCGTGCCGATGAGAGAGCAGCCCTTGATGAAGCCCTCAACCCCGAACTCGATCAGGCTGTCGAGATCGTCCCGGCTGAAATTCTCGAGCGCGATATCGAGACCCATGCTGCGGGCCAGCCCCTCAAGCAGATGATAATGGGTTCTGAGATAATCGCTGAAGGGGCCTTTTACATTGGCTTTCACGGTCTCGACATCGCCGCCGAGATAGGTGTGCACCATAATGGTGACGGTGCCCGCAGCCGGATCAAAGCCGTTCTTTTCCAGCGATCGGCGATAGGCGGCGATCTTGGGCGTCAGGCTTTCCAATGTCTCACCAAGCAATGCCGTCAGCACATTGATGCCGCGACGGCCCGCTTCCACAAAGGTCTCCATGGACTGGCACGCCACCCAGAAGGGCACGCGCGGCTGCACCGGGCGCGGCAGTGTCTTTGCCTCGACGGCATTGCCTTCTGCATCTTCAAAGGTCAGCGTCTCGCCAGCAAGCAGCTTGGTAACCTGATCGTAGCTCCGCCACATCAGGCTGCGGCGGCTGCCGTGCGGTTCGCGCGACAGCACAAATTCGTTGCGCGTCCAGCCGGATGCTATCGCCACACCCACACGGCCTTGCGAGAGATTGTCCACAACGGCAATTTCTTCCGCCACGCGCACGGGATGATGGAGCGGCAAAACAATGCTGCCGGAGCGCAATTGCACCCGCTTCGTCACCATTGCCAGTGCGGCATGGATCATCGACGGATTGGGATAGAGGCCACCGAAAGCATGGAAATGGCGCTCCGGCACCCAGAGCGCGCTCAGGCCATTGTCATCGGCAAACCGTGCGCTGTCCATCAGCAGCCGATAGCTGTCACCGTTCGTAGCAGAGCCGTCGCCATCGAAATAGAAGAGGCTGAATTTCATCGTCGTTGTTCCTTTGCATATTGCTGATGGAAGGCAGGTGACAGTCAGGCTTCCTTGCGGAGCGCCCCTGCCTCAATGTCGTCCAAGAGGGCGGCAAGCTCTGCCTGTTCTTTCCGTGCTGCCTCGAGGCGCTCACGGATGACGGCCGCGATGCCGCCTACGGTCGGTGCATCAAACAGCAGGGCGCGCATGGGCAGTTCGATTGAGAATTGCTTGCGCAACCGCGTTACGACCTGAACGGCAAGCAGTGAATGCCCACCAAGCTCGAAGAAATTATCATCGATTCCGACACGTGAAATGCCAAGGAGATCGCCCATGACATCAGCCACATCGGTCTCGATGGGATCGCGCGGGGCGATGAACGCTGCCTGCACACGCTCGCGCCCAGTGTTTTCCTTCTGATCCGCCACACCGGCCCTTGGTTCCTGCCGTGCTGCGGCCATGCGATGCCGCAGATCAACCGGCGTCACGGCGAGCCGGGAAACCTGTGGATGGGCGAGAACCGCCCGGGTTGCCCGCCAAACCTCGTCGGCGTCAATAGCGTCTGCAAGAAAGCCTGTTGCCTCTTCTCGCGTGGTGCCGAAAGGAAGGCATGTATCCCACGCGATTGCCTGCCAGACCGGACGCTGTGCGCCCCGCTGTGTATCAACGAAGGCATCAAGAAAGCTGTTGGCCCCCGCATAGGCAGCAAGACCCGCGCCGCCGACCAGCGTTGAGAGGGAGGACTGAACGAGGACGAAATCGGGGGTGTGATCGGCAAGCGCCGCTGACAGAGCGTTCAGGCCATCAACTTTGGTTGCGAACAGTGCAGCATTGCGTTCTGCCGTGGCCTCCGTGAGCGGGCAGTGATAAACCTCGCCCATGCCCGCTGTCTGGAAAACCCCACGGATCGGGCCAAATGGCGCGCCAAGCGCGTTGAGGCATGCAGCAAGCCAAGCGGGCTCAGCGAGATCACCGCTGAACAGCATATAATCCTCGCCCGGAGTGCCAATGCCGCGCAAAGCCCGGATCAACACGCTCATCGGATGCTTCGGCCCGTGCGAGGCAAGCCAGTGTTCCCAATCCGCAGCATTCGGAAGCCCAGCGGGTCCGACAAGGACGACCTTCGCGCCCAGTGTTTGAACAAGCGCCCGGGCATAAACGAGAGCGAGACCGTCGAGGAGATCGCCTGCGATCAGGTAAGTGGCCCCCGCCGTGAGAGCCGGAACATCGGCTGGCTCCGGCAGGCACGTCGGCACATGGCTCTCGACCCAGCAATAGCCATTGCGTAGCGCCATCACGATTCTATCATCACGCCAAGGGCGTGATAGCGCCTCAGCGAGGCCGGGAACAATGGCACCTTCTGCCGATGGTAAATCGATGCTTCGGCAAGAAATGCCCGGAATTTCCTGCGGCAAGACGCGGAGCATGCCGAGCACCTTTGCCGCCTGCGCATCAACAACCTCCGCGCCAGTCACACCATGCAGGCCGCACGCCAGAACAGTCAGAAGCGGCGGGCGGCTCTCACTGGCGATCAGGGCTTTCGCAAGCGCAAATGTGCTGGTGAAAGCTGTGTCCGGGGCCGCATTGGCATCAAGGGAGAAGCCATTGACGATCTGGGTTGGTGTCGCACCGTTGGCGGCAAGATCGGCAAGAACTGCGCTGTAGTGCTGCGGCTCAGCGGAATCGATGTGATACGTCCCCCCGGCATTCTCATAGGCTATCCCAGACCGTACCCGTGTGACCTTGATCTGATCCGAAACCGGACCGATCGCGGCGACAGTCTCGTCGCCACCAAAGATCAGCCAATGCTCATGACCGCTCGTCGTGAGAGGCTCAAAGGGGGCGCGTTGCCAAACCGGTTGGTTGAACCAGTCCTCTATCGACGTGCGCCGGGCCGCTTCGTCGGGCATGGATTCGGTTGGTGCAATCCGCGCAATCGCGTAGGAATTGCGCTGGAAAGGGTAGGTTGGAAGTGGCACGCGGCGACGCGGGCCTGCATCTATTTCGGCAACAAGTTCGACATCGATGCCAGCGACCCAAAGCTCCGCCAATGCCAGCAGCGCGTGGTCGCAGGCGTCCTGCGGTGCCTTCGCATCGGGCAGCGAGGTGGCAACGCGAAGCAGCGCTTTTCCTTGTTGGCGAGCAAGCCGGGTCAGTGTCGAACCGGGTCCAACTTCGAGAAGAAACGGGGCTGGCAGTTCAAGCACCCGCGCAAGGCAGGGGCCAAACAGAACTGTTTGGCGCAGATGGGCCACCCAATAGGCCGGGTCGGTTGCCTCCTGTGCTGTCAGCCAATTGCCCGTCAGGTTCGAGACAATGTCAATCTGCGGCGGGTTGAGCGTCACCGTGGCGAGCACCTGCGCAAACGCTTCAAGCGCAGGCTCCATCATGAAGCTGTGAAAGGCGTGGGAGGTTTTAAGCTCATGCCTGCCGATACCGCTGCGATCAAACCGGTCCGCGAGTTCAGCAATCGCCTCTGCCGTGCCCGCCAGAACCGTACTGCGCGGACCGTTGACGGCGGCAAGTTCCACGTCTGGCGAAAGCGAAGCGCGCGCCTCCTGTTCCGAGAGCATGACAGAGAGCATGGCGCCGGGCGGGCAGGCCTGCATCAGCCGCCCGCGGGCGACAACCAGCTTCACCGCGTCTTCCAGCGAGAACACCCCGGCAAGGCAGGCAGCAACATATTTACCGAGACTGTGACCGACCATGGCCCGTGGCTTGATGCCTCTGGCAAGCCACATCTGCGCCAGCGCGTATTCGACGGCGAAAAGTGCTGGCTGCGTTATCTCTGTGCGGGAAAGTTGCTCTGTCGTTGTGCCATCGCCAAAGATAATGGCCGCGAGGTCAAGTTCGGTCGGCATGAAGCGCAGGCAGGCATCGAAGGCGGTGCGGAATGTTGCATCCGTCTCGTACAGCGCCCGCGCCATTCCCGGATATTGTGCACCCTGTCCGGGAAACAGCAGGATCAAACTTGCATCGCCAGCCAGCGGCTCACCCGCGACACAATGGGGGCCTTCACCGTTGCGGATGATATGCGCAGCGTCGTCTCGCTCCCTTGCAAGGGCGACAAAGCGATGCTCCATCTTTCGGCGGCCCTGCCGGAGGGTGTAGGCAATATCGGCAAGCTGTGCGCCATCATCGGCGCCAAGATGATCGGCCACAGCACTTCGCATCGCCGCCAGCGCTTCCGGCGTCTTGGCCGAGAGTGGCAAAAGATAAGGCCCGGTGGTGTCCACTTCGCGGTCCCGAACCGGAGGCTCCTCAATGATCACATGCGCATTCATCCCGCCCATGCCAAAGGCGCTTATGGCAGCGCGACGCTTGCGCAGCAACGTCACGGGCCATGCCCGCTGCTCCGCAACAATGTCGAAAGGGCTTGCCGCCAGATCAAGGGCCGGGTTCGGGCTGGTAAAATTGATGCTGGCGGGCAAAATCTGGTGCTTCAGCGCAAGAATGGTCTTGATCAATCCTCCCATTCCGGCGGCCACATCCATATGTCCGAGATTGCCCTTCACAGAACCAAGACCGCAGCGGCGGCCCTGCTGTTGCAGCGCATCGCCATACACACTGGACAGGGCGCGGATTTCGATGGGATCGCCGAGGGCCGTTGCGGTTCCATGCGCTTCGACATAGTCCACCTCAGAGGCTTCAAGGCGGGCGTCGGCAAGGGCTGCCTGAAGCACCGCCGTTTGCCCGGCAACGCTGGGCGCTGTTAACCCGACCTTGGCGGAACCGTCATTGCCGATGGCCGACCCGCTGAGAACAGCATGAATTGTATCGCCGTCAGCAATCGCGTCGCTCAGCCGTTTGAGAACGAGGACGCCGACGCCATTGGTGAACACGGTGCCCTTGGCATTGGCGTCAAATGGACGGCATAGGCCATCCGGGGAGGCGATGCCTTCGCTCTTGTAAAGATAGCCTTCCGGGCGCGGCTGCCCAATGGCGACGGCACCCGCCAGCGCCATATCCGCCTCGCGTGCCAAAAGGCCGCGCGCCGCGAGATGAAGCGCCACGAGCGCCGTGGCGCAGGTCGCCTGTACGCCAACCGTTGGCCCGGTGAGATCAAGGTGATAAGCGACACGCGAAGCAATCATGCCAAGCACATTGCCAAGGCCCGCATGGATCGGATCTGTTGCCTCCCGGAGCGCCGGATTGGCCTGTATCTGGCTGAAATGATAGTTCAGTGCACCACCGGCATATACGCCGATACGACCACCATACGTCGCGCTGTTATAGCCCGCATGGTCGAGTGCGCCCGCTGCGCATTCGAGGAAGACACGATGTTGGGGATCCAGCAATTCCGCATCGCGCGGCGAATAGCCGAAGAAACCGGCATCGAAAGCCGTTGGATCATCGAAGCCACCCCAGACCCGGACATAATCCGACCGGGCCGCCATCTTGGGATCGACGCCAGCCTCTTGCAGTTCGTGATCCGTGATGGGGCGAAGGCCGCTTTGACCTTGCTTCAAAAGGCCCCAGAACGCGTCGAGATCATCGGCTCCGGGAAAGCGCCCGGCCATGCCGACGATTGCCACGCGCTCGTCCTTCTCCCTTTGCGCCGCCTCCAGACGCGCACGCGCATCCTTCAGAATCGAGAGGATCTCATTCTGGTCTATGCTGTCGGGGGTCAGGTTTTCAACGTCAGTCATAGGGTTTCTCTCGTTCAAATTGCGGATGCTGTGCTCAACGAAGCAATGCCTTCAGGGCAGCAAGTTCCGAGGTGATTGCAGAGCTGGCGACAGAGGCAGACCCAGATGCAAACGCGGGCGGGTTCTGAGCCACAGGCCCATCACTCCGGGGCTTTGCGTCCTGAAGAGGCGCTATCTCCGATTGATCGTCTTCGATGAGACCATAGAGATGGTCCGAAAGGGCCAGGATGGTGGGATGTTCGAAAATCAGTGTTGGGCGGACCGGCACGCCGAGTTCCCGCTCAACCGTCGCGCCGATATTGACGAGCGCCACAGAGTCGAGACCAAGATCGAAAAAGCCAGCGGAATTTCCGGGCAAGTCCCCTTCGCCCAGCCGGGCAAGCATGGCCACTTCCTGCCGCAGCAGATGCCGGAGCGCTTCCTTGCGAAGCGCTTTGGGCGATTGCTGAAGCTGGTCGCGCCAGCTTCGTTGCTCGACAATTGCCGGGGCATTGAGCACGCTCTCCGGCTTTGTATCCCAGCGGGCAACGATGCGCAGATCACCCGTCACGATCCCCTGTCGGCAAGCGAAGCGGCGGACTTTTCCACTCGGCGTGCGTGGCAGACTGCTTGGCCGCAACAGCGCGATGACGGCGGCCCTGACATGGTGATTGCGCGAGACGGCACCGCGCACGGCGCGGATGACATCATCACCATCAAGATCGCGCAGGCCCTCGCGGGTCAGCTCACAGACCACGCCCAATTGCTCCTCGCCATCGACCTCGATGGCAAAGACCCCTGCCCGGCCTTGTGCAAGCGCCGGATGGCTGGAGAAAACGGATTGCTCAATATCTTCCGGGTGATGGTTCTGGCCACGGATGATCACCAAATCTTTCAGCCGACCAGTGATATAGAGCTGCCCATTGCGGCGAAAGCCCAGATCGCCAGTCCGGCGCCAGCCGCGCGATCCATCCAGCACCTGATCAAAAGTCTCTGCGTTCAGCTTGGTGCGGCCCCAATAGCCGGGCGTGACGTTCGGCCCCCGGATCCAGATTTCGCCGACCGTTCCATCATCCACACGCAGGCCCGCCTCGGGATCGACAAGCGCAAGGTCAAGCCCCTCCGCAGGGCGGCCGCAGGCGGCAAGAGCGAGTTTATCATGCTCGTCGCCATCATCCGCTTCGACCGCAGCCCCGGTTTCGACAAGCGCCTTGCGGCTGACGGACAGGATCAACGGTGGATCGTCGGGACTGTTGCCCGTCTGGAACAGCGTGGCTTCTGCCTGCCCGTAGCAACAATAAAAGGCCTTGCCACGGAAACCATGGGCCGCAAAGGCGGCTGTGAAGCGCTCCAGCGTCTTCGGGCGGATCGGTTCCGCCCCATTATAGGCGATGCGGATTTCGGAGAGATCAAGTCCGGCGGCAACCTCTGGCGAATATTTATCGACGCAATGCTCGTAGGAAAAATTCGGGCCGCCAATAACGGTGGCGCGTACATGGCTTGCCAGTTCCAGAAAGCGCAGGGGCCGACGCAGGAAGGAGGCAGGCGCCATCAGCGCCACAGGAAAGCCGTTGAACACCGGTGACAGGATGCCGTCGATCAGCCCCATATCGTGATAGTGCGGCAGCCAGCAGGCGGATATGTCGGATGGACCGTATTCGAAGGCAGTGCTGATCTGCCGCAGATTGGCCATCAGGTTGCCGTGCGTGACCATCACGCCCTTCGGATCGCTCGTCGAACCCGATGTATATTGCAGGAAAGCGACATGCTTTGCCTCCAGCGCATGGAATGGCGCGCCGTCATCTTCAAATACAACCGGGTTTGCCGGATCGGCTGCTTTTGGGGCGAGCGCAAAGCCATGACCGACTGCCCGTTGCAAAGGGCGAAGGGCGTCCAGAAGTTCCTCGGCGCAGAGAATTCCGGATATCCCAGCATCCCGCGCGATATGCAGCCAGCGATTGATTCCATCAGCACGCCGTGGAGCCGGAACGGGGACAGGGACGGTGCCTGCATAAAGGCATCCAAGGAAGGCGGCGACGAAGGCAAGGCCTGGCGGATAGACCACAAGAATGCGCGCGCCGGGGATGACAAGCCCTGTCTGCGCAATCTCGCGACCAACAAGCCGCGCCCGATCGCGCAACATGCGCCAGGTCCAGGAATCCGGCCTTGCCTGCGCCGCAGCGACCGCGTCATCATGAAAGAAACGCATGGCAATATCATCCGCCATATCTCGAGAACGATGCTCAAGTATATGAATTATTGATGTAAATTCCGCCGAATTTTCCGAGGCTCGTTGCGTCCAGGACGTATCGTGCACTGCCATCCACTCC
Source organism: Agrobacterium vitis (assembly GCF_037039395.1). NCBI lineage: Bacteria > Pseudomonadati > Pseudomonadota > Alphaproteobacteria > Hyphomicrobiales > Rhizobiaceae > Gillisella > Gillisella vitis. The sequence continues at coordinate 319,153 of NZ_CP146241.1, forward strand.
TTGCTGAAGAGCGCTGCGGAAGATCCGCCTATCGCCGACCCATGCCCGTTTTGCTTTCACAAAAGGTCGCTCAGCCGCTTGAAATTTCGTTGATGGCAATCTGTCTTCGCCATCGAATTGGCACTTGCATATAATTCTTGAATGTCTTAGTCAACAATATAAACAGCAGTTCAACGCCTTCATAATCGAAATTCACAATCCAATCTGAGGTTGTAATGACTTTCAAAATAGCCTCCGGCAAAGGCATCTCCAAGACGGCCGTTTCCACCCTTCAGCTGCGCGCGCACGACGCCCGGTGCGCTCTGGCGGAGGCATGGCAATGACTGCTTTTGAAACGGTGGAAGCGCTGCTGTCGCGTCTGTCGGAAAAAGGCATCCGCATCACAAGCGTCGATGGGCGGCTGCGGCTGTCCGGCTCCGAGAGTGTGCTGACGCAGGATATCACCGACGCGATCCGCGCCCACAAGACGGAGATCATTGCGAAGCTTTCTCTGAACGTTAAGGATGGGGCGGCGAATCATGACGCGGCAAATAGCGAGACGATCCCGGCCCGTCATGCGGACACGCCGCCGCTTTCCTTTGCCCAGCAGCGCCTGTGGTTTGTCGAACAGATGATGCCGGATGCAGGCCTGCACCATATATCGCTCGCTGTCGAGGCACGTGGCAGGATCGATCTTTCCGCATTGAAGGCAGCGCTCCAGGCGGTCGCAGAGCGCCATGCGATCCTGCGGACCCGCATCGCGATGCGGGATGGCCTGCCCTCTCAACGCATCATTTCCGACAATGATATTCCGCTGCAACTGATCGACTGGCAGAGCGACATGCCGGATGAACCGGAACTCGACCGGATACGGCAAGAGGAAGTGCGGCGTCCGTTCGATCTCGCCTGCGAGCCACCACTCCGGCTCACGGCGATCCGCCTTGGCCCCGAGCGAACTCTTCTCCTGCTGACACTGCATCACATTGCCGGAGACGGTTGGTCGATGGATGTGCTGCTTGGCGATCTCTCGGCGATCTACCACGCCAAGATGTCGGGCGTTGATCTTGATCTGCCCACGCTTCCCATCCAGTACGGCGATTTCGCTGCATGGCAGCGCGATTATCTTGCAGGCCCGGCGCTTGAGCGGTCTTTAGCGTTCTGGACCGATCATCTCGAAGCTCCGCTTCCCGCCACGCAATTGCCGGGGGATTTCACACGGCCACCTGTTCAGGCCAATGCCGGAGCCTTGCATTCCATCGCCTTCGATGCTGGCACCACGGCCAGGCTAAAAGCGCTTGCGAAAGCAGAAGGTGCCACCCTCTTCGCCACGCTCTTCACGGCCTTCAACACCCTCGTCTATCGCTATACCGGGCAAAGAGATCTGGTGATCGGCACCCCCGTCGCCAACCGTCGTCACAGGGAGACGGAGGGATTGATCGGCCTCTTCGTCAATCCGCTGCCGGTCCGCACACAGCTTCATCCCGCAGCGAGCTTCCGCGAGACGCTGCGCCAGACCCAGGCGACCCTATGGTCGGTGCTTGACCATCAAGACCTGCCTTTTGAGCAATTGGTGGAAGCATTGAAGCCGGAGCGCGATCCGAGCGTCCATCCGCTTTTCCAGCTGAAATTTCAGCTTGATACTCAGCCTTCGCAAAGGGTCGGACTTTCGGGCCTCACGTTGACCCGCCTGCCACGGCGCGACGGTGTTGCGAAGCTCGATCTCAGCCTCAACCTGATCGATGCCGGAAGCACGATCCATGGCACTTTCGAATATGACACAGCCATTTTCCGCCCCGAGACAATCGCGTCTCTTGCCGCCCATTTCGGTGTGCTGATAGAGGCGATTGCCATTGAGCCGGAGATGGCCCTCGCTGCTCTTCCCTTGCTGGGAACCGAGGAGCGTCAGCGCCAGATCGTCGGCTGGAATGCAACGGCAACACCCTTTGATGAGAAGGCCTTTTTCCACGCGGTCTTCGAGGCTCATGCGGCCCGCACACCAGACGCGATTGCGCTTGTTCATGTCATCGACGGCAAGCGACACACTCTGACCTATGACGACCTGAACCGACGCGCCAACCAGATCGCACACCACTTGCGCGGTCTCGGTGCGGGTCCAGAGACCATTGTTGCCATCGCGCTTGAGCGCGGTTTCGATATGATTGCCGCATGGCTCGGCGTGCTCAAGTCTGGTGCTGCCTATCTGCCGCTTGATCCGGCCTACCCGCCGGAACGCCTCGCCATGATGCTCTCAGACTCGCAAGCCCGTTTGGTTCTCACCGAGAGCCGCCGGACATTGCCGGAGACAGTGACCCGCATTGATCTCGACACCGATTGGCCACGGGATGCGGCGACGGGCAATCTTGATCTCGTCAATCGGCCCGATCACCTTGCCTATATCATCTACACCTCGGGATCGACCGGGCGGCCAAAAGGCGTGCTTGTCGAGCACAGGGGCCTCGTCAACCTGACGCAAGACAAGATCCGCATCGGCGGGGTGAAGCCGGGCGATTGTGTGCTCCAGTTTTTCTCCTTCTCCTTCGACGCCTCGATTCCAGAACTCGTGATGGCGCTCGGCGCGGGCGCGTCATTGCTGCTGCTGCCTGCCAGCGACCTTCTGCCCGGACCGGCGCTTGCCGAACACATGAAAACGCAAGCCGTGACGCATGTGACGATGACTCCCTCCGCGCTTATCGCGCTGCCAGCGGGCGATTATCCAGCACTGCGCATGGTGCTGACCGGCGGCGAAGCGCCAACGCCCGAATTGATCGAGCGTTGGGGGACGGGACGGCTGTTCATCAACGCCTATGGCCCGACGGAAACCACGGTTAATGCGAGCATGGTGCCCTGCGGCAACGGTCATCTTATCGAGGCGACCTTGCTGCCCGCTGCCAACAAGCAACTCTATGTGCTCGACGCCAACCTAGAGCCGGTTCCGATCAGTCAACCGGGCGAATTGCATATCGGCGGGCTCGGCATCGCCCGAGGCTATCACGGTCGCCCGGCATTGACCGCCGAGCGCTTCGTGCCCGATCCATTTTCGCCAACAGGCGGCGTGCTCTATCGAACAGGCGACCGTGCCTGCCAAATGGCGGACGGTCGCATCCGGGTGCTTGGCCGCCTTGACGATCAGGTGAAAATCCGCGGCTATCGCATCGAGCCGGGTGAAATCGAGGCCATGGTGCTGGCGCATCCCGCCACCGCAGCTGCGGCAGTGGCAATCCACGAGATCGATGGTGAAAAACGCGTCATTGCCTACGGCGTTGCCAAGGATGCAACCGCCATCAGCGTCATGGAAATGAAGGCATTCCTCGCCGCACGGCTGCCTCGCTACCTCGTGCCGGACGCCTTTGTCTGGCTTGATCGCTTGCCACTCACCGTCAATGGAAAGATCGACACCAGAGCACTTCCGCTTCCGGATCTGGCGCAAGAGGCTGGTCGGTCGCCGGAAGGGGAAACGGAAAAAGCAATCGCGGCAATCTTTGCGCAGATCCTCGGGTGCGCGCCTGTCTCGGCCACGGATGATTTCTTCGCGATCGGCGGTCACTCGCTGCTGGCCACGCGGCTATCGGCGCTTGCCAAATCGGCGTTCGGCCTCGACATCGCCATTATCGATCTCTTCGAGGCCCCGACGGTCGAAGCACTGGCGGCAAGGATAAGCAACCGAAACCAGAGCCTCATGACGGAAGAGGAGATGTGCCGGGCCGATACCGAGCTTGATGCGGCCCTCCGCTTTCCGGCGCGGATCGTGTCTACTCATCCTGTAAGCCATGTGTTTCTCACCGGAGCGACAGGCTTTCTGGGCGCGTATCTGCTCAGTGAACTGCTCAAGGACACGTCTCGCACAGTCTCCTGCCTCGTCCGGGGCATGACCGGGGCGGATCGCCTGCGCCAATCGCTTCAATCCTACGGTCTCTGGCGGGATGACCTTGCAGAACGCATCAGACCGCTGCTGGGCGATCTCTCACAACATAGGTTCGGGCTTTCCGATGCTACGTACACTGCACTTGTCGAAAGTGTAGACGCCATCATCCACAATGGTGCGGAGGTTCACCATCTCCATCCCTATGAACGGCTTCGCGCGGGCAATGTCGGCGGCACGGTCGAGGCGATCCGACTGGCGGCGGCAGGCCGGGGACGACCCCTGCATCTTGTCTCCTCGCTCAGCGCCCTGACACGGCGAGGTGCTGGCGAGGTCATTGCCGAAAGTGCTGCGATCCGGGACTTTCCCTTGCCTGCGGGCGGATATAACCAGACCAAGTGGGTTGCGGAGCATCTTGTGGAAGCCGCAAGGGAGCGTGGCCTCCCGGTGACGATCTACCGTCCCGGCGCGATTTCCGGCGATAGCCGCACCGGCACCTTCAACAAAGCTGACATCCTGTGCAGACTCATGCAGGGCTATCTGCGCTCAGGGCTTGCGCCGGAGGGTGACACCCCGCTGGAAATGCTACCGGTGGACACTGTCGCCCAAGCGATCATTGCCCTTGCGGACAGGCCGTCATCCGTCGGCCAGACCTTCCATCTGGTTCATTCCTCGCCAGTCTCCTCTGCGCTGCTGTTCGAAGCGGCAGCCGCCGAAGGGCTCCATCTGCGACGCATTCCCCGGCTGGAATGGCGTGCCGAGCTGGATCGCATTGCGCGGGAAGAGACCGATCATCCGCTTTACCCGTTGATGGGCCTTTTCGAACAAAAGCCAGCCAGTTCATCGCAGGGCACAATCCGCACCGTTGAGCGCAGTGAAACGCATCGCGCGCTGGCGCTCGCATCGATTGTCGAGCCAGCGCTCGATCTTCGCCTTTTTCGCTCCTATCTGCGCGCTTTCATTCTCAATGGCGCGCTCAACCCTTCCAAAGAAAATGAGCAGAGATATGCTTGAACAAGCAAGCAAATACGATCACTGGGCGTGGCTTTACAACCGCACACTTGGCCCCCGCTACGGCGCATACAAGATCGGTCCGATTGAGCGTGTGGTGCTGCCCCATGTGCCAACTGGTGGTGCTATTCTGGATCTGTGCTGCGGCACCGGCCAGCTCGCGGCGGCTCTTGCTGAGCGCGGCTTTAAGGTGACTGGCCTCGACGGCTCCGCCGACATGCTGCGCTATGCCCGCGAAAACGCCCCGTCGGTGGCCTTCACGGAGGGTGACGCCTGCAATTTCGCGTTCGTCACGCCCTTTGACGCCGTGCTCTGCACCAGCGCCTCGCTCAATCACATGCAAAGCGTCACTGATCTGGTCTTTGTGTTTTCGAGCGTCAGCCGCGCATTGAAGCCGGGCGGCATCTTCGTCTTCGACGTCAACCATCCGGCCCAGATGTCGCGCTATTGGCGCGGCCATCCAACGGAGGGCGAGATCAACACCGACTTCGCGTGGCTGATTACACCACAATATGACTCGGCAGCAAACCGGGGTGCCTTCACCGTGGATATCTACCGCCGTCCCGATGCGCATCCGGTTTCCGTGCTGGATCGGCTGGTTGGCTGGTTGGCGCGGTCCCGGCGTATCCGGCTCGCGCTCCTCTCCCGCTTCAGCCGCTTGCGGCCCCAATGGGAACATCACTCGGTCGTCAACCGAATCTGGGGTCACGATCTCGGCGCGGTTTCGCGCGCGCTCCATGAATCTGGCTTTTCCACCGAACTGCGCAGCACGCAAGGCGGGCCGGTCGATGATAGCCATGCCGCCTATTTCTTCTGCCGGAAAGCGCCCGCTGCCGAAATGCAGGCAGAGACTGCAAAGGAGACCGCCCTATGAATGCGTTGACGAGCAACCCAACGCCCGCCCAAGCGGCAGCAGCCATCATAGCCGCCTTCAACAGGAAAACGGGAAAATCGAAGGCTTTGAGCGCGCAAAACCGGCGCGTGCTCTCTGATAAATCGGCAATCGGCGTCCCCTTCTCGCTGATGGCCAAGGAGGCGCTCTACCCCATCGTGGTAGACCGGGCGGAAGGTACGGCACTCTACGATATCGACGGCAATCGCTATATCGATGTGCTGATGGGGATGGGCATCAACCTCTTTGGCCACAATCCGCCCTTCATCCGCAACGCGATTGAGGCACAGCTTGCCAAGGGCTTTGCGCTTGGGCCGCAATCTGATCTGGCAGGCGAGACCGCAGCACTCTTTTGCAAACTGACGGGCAAGGAAAGAGTAACCTTTACCAATACCGGGACCGAAGCCGTGATGACCGCGCTGCGGCTGGCGCGCGCGGCCACCGGGCGGCGCAAAATTGCGATGTTCATCGGCTCGTATCACGGCCATTCCGATCAGGTTCTCAACCGCATTGCCGCCCCGGATGACGAGCGCACCGTTCCCGCCTTTCCCGGCATTTCGCCCGCGACTGCCGAGGATGTCGTTTTGCTCCCCTATAACGACCCTCGCGCACTGGAAGTCTTGGAGCGGGATGGTGAAACCTTTGCCGCCGTGCTGGTCGAGCCGGTGCAAAGCCGCAATATCGACGTCCAGCCCCGCGCCTTTCTGCATGCGCTGCGCGACATCACGCAGCGGACTGGCGCGGTTCTCATCTTCGACGAGATGATCAGCGGCTTTCGCGTCGCACCCGGCGGCGCGCAGGACCATTTCGAAGTTGAGGCGGATCTGGCGACCTATGGCAAGATTGCCGGTGGCGGTTTGCCGCTGGCGTTGATTGCGGGCAGCAACCGGTTGATGAACCATATCGACGGTGGCCCCTGGTCTTTCGGGGATGAGTCCGTGCCCCCAGCCCAGCCGACCTTTTTCGCCGGAACCTATTGTCGTCATCCTCTGGCGCTTGCGGCAGCGCGCGCAGCCGCGACTTACCTGCTCCAGCAGGGCCGGTCTTTGCAGGATGGCCTCAACGCACGCACGTACAGCCTTGTGGAGCGCCTCAATGCATCGCTTGCGGCAGCGCGGCTTCCCGTTGTCTTCACGCAGTTCGGCTCCTTCTTCTCGATTGCGGTCAACCGCAGCCGCATTCCGCCGCTTGCACTGGGATTGCTGTCGCTTGAACTGCTCACCGCTGGCATTCATCTGCGCAGCGGTGACAAGGGCGGCTTCCTTTCCACTGCCCATTCGGATGGCGACATCACAGCCATCCATGATGCCTTCCTGAACGGCCTGCAATCGCTTGCAGGTTTCGGCCTCATCCCCCTATCCGACGGAACAACGCCATGAGCAACCAGGACCAAACCATTGATTTTCCATACCGCGTCGTCATCAGCGACGAGGAGCGATACTCGATCTGGCCGACCTACAAGGCTATCCCCCTTGGCTGGCGCGATGGCGGGTTCGAGGGGGCAAAACAGGCCTGCCTCGACCATATCGCTGCGGTCTGGACCGATATGCGCCCGCTTTCGCTTCGTCGCCAGATGGACGGCGACACGTCCGTTAACCGATAAGGAGGCGCAGCCTTGAGCCAGTATAAACGCGCCCTCGACCCGGATATCGTGAGCGAGGAAAGCCGTCCTGTCGAAAGTCCGGTTCGCGGCCAGATCACCCTGAAAGAGGTCAAGGCATCCGGTCAGATGGAGGCACCTGCCGATGATGGCTGGCTCGACCTGCCACTTCCTGATTGGCTGCCCGCTGAAACCCCGCTCAGCGAGATCGAGAAACGCCGCATGCATGGCGTCCTCTCCGGTCTGCTTGAGGCGATTGAGCTTGACCATCTGGAGATCACCGAACGGCTGGACGCGCTGCTGGCCGAGCTGGGCAAGGCGGCAGGCGAAAGGCCAAAAATCGAAACGGCGGGGCTGCCGCTCACGGCCTTTCAGGTAACGGACTATGATCGCTATTTCCGCGTCAACCGTCAGTCGGAGGAAGAGCCCGCCGTCGCCATGGTGCGGAGCCTCGTCCAGACGGTGCGCGCCGTCACGCAGCTCTTTGCCCGCAGCCCGGAACTTTCCGTGGTCCACGTCCGCCACCAGATGGAAGGCTTTGAAAGCCACGCGCATTTGCTCGCCCGGACCTTCGGTCTGGAGCCGCTTCGATGATCGCCGTCAGCCCTCCCTCTCCCTATGCGATCTGGCGGGAGTTTCACTGGGCATTCTTCCTGAACGTTCAGGGGCTCATCGTTTCGCTGCGCCGGTTCCAGCTGTCGGTGGAGCGCGGCGTGCTGGCGTCTGCCGAACAGGAACTCAATACCGCTTCGACACTGCTCGTCTCGTCGGCTGCGTCCATGGAACTTGCCGCGAGTTTTCCGAAAGACGTCTACGAGACGACAGTGCGTGCCTCCATGACGCAGCCGAATGTGGAATCGGATGACTTCAGCGGCCTGATGTCCTGGGACCATGCCGTCCTCATCAGCATCTGGCGGGATCTCCGCCCGATCTTTGAAACGCTGCCGGATGAACTCGCCGTCGCCCATTCCAAGTTTATTGCGGCCTATAAATATCTCGCTGAAAGCCATACCGGCGTCTGCTCACGCTTCGTCGACAGCGGAAGCCTGCGCTTCGAGGACCGCAATGCTGTCGATACCCTGCGCCGCTTTGAGCGCGGACGGCTCGGCCTCATCGATCCTAAGGGCAAAGGTTGCCCGTTTCATTCCTGAGCCCTCCCACATTCTTGAGCGCTCCACGAGAACAGATCAAGGAACCTTGTTATGAATGACCTGTCCGCAGCCCCTCTTTCCGATGACATCAGGCATCATATTGCCGTCATCGGCATGGCTGGCCGCTTTCCCGGAGCGCCGGATGTTGAACGCTTCTGGCAGAACCTGGTCGATGGTGTGGAATCGATTGAGCGCCTCTCGCCGGAAACACTCAAGGAACGCGGCGTCTCTGCGGAGACGACAGCACTTGCCGATTTTGTGGCCGCTAGCACACCGCTGGCGGGTGCGGATCGCTTCGATGCGGGATTTTTCGGCTACAGCCCGGCCGAAGCTGAAATTCTCGATCCGCAGCAGCGTATTTTCCTCGAATGCGCCTGGCAGGCACTGGAAACCGCCGGTTATGTGGGTGATCGCTACCAAGGACCGATTGGCGTCTTCGCCGCAGCGGGCATCAATACCTATCTCTTCAACCTGCATGACAACAGCCGCATCCGCGAGACCGTCAGCCCCTATGAGCTATTCGTCGGCAATGACAAGGACTTTCTGGCCACCCGTACAGCCTTCAAGCTGAACCTGCGAGGCCCGGCCATTACCGTGCAAACCGCCTGCTCTTCCTCGCTCGTTGCTGTCCACATGGCCGCCCAGAGCCTGCTGTCCGGCGATTGCGACATGGCGCTGGCTGGCGGCATTGCACTGTCGCAATCCTCCGGCTACCGCGCTCGCGAAGGCGGAATCCTGTCTGCCGATGGCCATTGCCGCGCCTTCGATGCCGCCTCTAGTGGCACGGTCCCCGGCAGCGGGGTCGGCATCGTCGTTCTGAAACGGCTTGAAGATGCACTGGCCGATGGCGATACGATAGACGCCGTCATCCTTGGCTCTGCGATCAACAATGACGGTGCGTTGAAGGCAAGCTTCACCGCGCCGCAGGTCGATAGTCAGGCGGCAGTGATCGCCGATGCGCAGGCCATGGCAGGCGTGCGCGCTGACACCATTGGCTATATCGAGGCCCATGGAACGGGCACCAGACTCGGCGACCCGATAGAGGTTGCAGCACTGACCAAGGCGTTTCGTCGCGATACGCAGCGTCAGGGCTTCTGCGCGCTCGGCTCCGTCAAAACCAATATTGGCCATCTCGACACCGCCGCCGGTATTGCAGGTTTCATCAAGGCGGTGCTGGCCCTGAAAAATCGGCGGATTCCCGCAAGCCTCCACTATGAGAACTCGAATCCGCAAATTGATTTCGCAGCCAGCCCCTTCTTCGTCAATCAACGTCTGCGCGACTGGGACAATCAGATCGGCACGCGCCGCGCGGGCGTGAGTTCCTTCGGCATTGGAGGGACCAATGCCCATGTCGTGCTGGAAGAGGCACCACCCAGCCCGGCCTCAAAGGCAGGCAGCGGCCCGGAACTGTTGCTTCTGTCGGCACGAACCGAGGAGCAACTTGCAGCCAGCAGCGAGGCCCTCGCGGCACGCCTTGCCGTAGGCTCGGAGTATGCAGATGCCCCGGTATTGGCAGATGTCGCGCACACGCTGCGCCATGGCCGCCGCGATTTTGCCAAGCGCCGCTTCGTCGTAGCACGCGATGCCAAAGAGGCTGCCAGGAACCTACGCAACCCTGCCCAAACAGGCACAGCCGCAGGCGAGACAGCGCAAGCCGTTTTCCTGTTTCCCGGTCAGGGCAGTCCGTATACGGCGATGGGCAAGGCGCTTTACGCCGACATGCCAGCCTTTCGTGCCCCCTTTGACGCCTGCGCATCCGAATTGGATCGGCTGATGGGGATCAACTTCAAAGCCTGCCTGTTTTCGAACGCGGATGACCTTGACCGCACAGCATTTGCCCAACCGGCGCTGTTTGCTGTTGAATATGCGCTTGCGCAAGCCTTGATGAGCCACGGTGTCAAACCAGCGGCCCTGCATGGCCACAGCATTGGCGAATATGTCGCCGCCTGCCTTGCTGGTATCTTTGACCTCGAAACAGCGCTCCAGCTCGTCGTTGCGCGCGGGCGGTTGATGCAGGCGCAAGTACCCGGTGCCATGCTCGCGGTGATGCATGCGGATGAGCCGATCACGCCGTGGCTTGACGGGGTCATTACGCTGGCTGCGGCCAATGCGCCCGGTCTCAGCGTTCTCTCTGGCCCGGTGGAGGCAATCGCAAGCCTTCAGGGGCGCCTGAAAGACAAGGGCATTGCCGCACGCCTGCTGAAAATCTCCCACGCCTTCCATTCGCCGATGATGTCGGAAGCGGCGGCACAGTTCCGCGATGTCGTTGCAGGTGTTCGCCTCTCAGTGCCGCAAATTCCTTTGATTTCCAATGTCACGGGAACATGGATGACGGCACAGGATGCGACCGACCCGGACTATTGGGCGCGTCACCTGTTGCAGCCCGTCCGCTTCGAGGACGGTACGCGCACGCTGCAATCCCTTGCAGCACCTGTTTTCATAGAAATCGGCCCCGGCCGCGCACTCGGCACGTTGAGCGCTGCGGCAGGCGTTGAGAGGACCCGAATCCTGGCAACACTCGCGGAAGGCAAGGATGAATCGGGACAGGTTTTGTCTGCTGTCGGTCAGTTCTGGCAATTGAACGGCATTCTGGATTCAGCCGAAGTGGCTGGTCGGCGGCGCGTACGGCTTCCGACCTATCCGTTCCAAAGCGAGCGTTACTGGGTCGATGCGGATAGCGAGCCTGCCACGCCCAAGAGGACGGCCGCGAATGTTGAAGGCCCCGGCCTCTACCGCACCAATTGGCGGCGTGCACAATTGAACCACAGCCCTAATCGGTTGAAGGGCCGCGTGCTTGTTTTTGACGATGGTCAGCTTGGCTCCGCCCTCACTGCCGAGCTTGAGCGGAGCGGTGCTGAACCCTATCGCGCAATGATCGGCACCGGCCTCAGCGAACCAGACTTCCGCTGCTTCAGCCTCCGCCCCACGATGAGCGAAGACTACGCCAGCCTTTTCGAGACCCTTGCCGAGCGAGGGGCAAGCCCCGACCATATCGTCTTCGGCTGGCCGCTCACACCTTGCTCGAACGAAGCGCCGGAAACTGCTGCGCAAGCCCTTCTGGCGCTGGCGCGGGAACTGGCGAAGTTTGATCGCGCCGTCACTCTCACGCTTCTGACCCGGTCGGCAGCCGATGTCACGGGTCTGGAAGACCTCGATATTCCGCAGGCTCTGACTGCGGGCACTCTTCAGGTGATCGCCCAAGAATATCCATCGCTCCATTGCCGTCATATCGACATCGATGCTGCACGGCCTGTTGATATCGCGAGGCGCATCCGCGAAGCCCTGTCGGAGAAAGACGATGTGCTCGCCTTGCGCGGCGCGCATCGCTGGCTGCCGGAAACGGAACGGTTTGACGCGCCGCAAGGCGGCCCCGATTTCAAGCGGAACGGTGTCTATGTGGTGATCGGCGATATCGTTGATGGCGTTGGCAAGACCTGGGTTGATGCCCTGTCTGGGCTCGGCGCAACCGTCGCTCTGCTTCAAGATACTACGGCACCGGCTTTTGAGTATCCGGTTCAGCTCAAACGGCAGCTTGATTGCGGCGATGCCGCCGCCTTGAAAGGCGCTCTCGACGATGTTTTCGCAGAGCTGGGCCGGATCGACGGCATCTTTCTCAGCCTGCCGCAGTCAAACCATCAATCCGCCGCGCTGATTGGTGAGCTGGCGGGGGCCCATTGGGCCTATAATATCGCGAGCAAACTGCGCCCGGTTCGTGCGCTCAGCGAAGCTGTGGCGAAACGGAAAGTCGGCTTTTGCTGCGTTCAGTCCTCGCTCTCAACCCTCGTTGGCGGGCTCGGACTTGGCGCCTACGCTGCCACGCACCAAGCCATCGACCGGATTGTCGCCGAAGAGAATAAGAATGGCACCACGCCATGGTTCGCGATTGGCTATCCACTGATCGAGGCAAATCCCGGCACGACCTTGCAGGCAACGGGCCGTGCGAACGCCTTCGCGATATCGACGGAAGCCGCATGGGATCTGACGCGATGCCTGATTGAAAACGGCGCAACCGGACAGACCATGCTTTCGGGCGGAGCCATTCCCCCGGTCGCTTCCGACATCGACGCGCAAGAACCAGCCGATGGCGGGCGTGGACGCCCCGCCCTCAGTGTCGCCTACCGCAAGCCGGGCAATGACACCGAGGGGAGGATCGTCGGCATTTTCGAAGAGATCCTCGGCCTATCGCCCATCGGGGCCGATGACGGCTTTTATGAACTCGGCGGCCATTCCCTGCTCGCCATCCGCGCCGTTGCCAAACTCCGGGAGGCCTTCCCCGTCGATATCGCCATGCGCGAGCTGCTTTTTGACAATCCGACCGCTGCCGCCATCGCCAAATCGATTTTGGAGCGCATGTCGGAGAAGACCGACCTTTCTGCCCTCGCCGATCTTCTCGATGAGGTTGACACCCTGTCCGACGCCGATGTGAGCAGGCTTCTCGCCGGAGGAAATGCACGATGAACGAACTTTTCGCGAAGATCGCCGGGCTTTCGCCGGAGCGGCGGGCGCTGCTGGAGCAGAAGCTGAAAGCACAGGGCATCACTGTTCCCGCCCCCTCCGGCATCCAGCCGCGGGCGGATCGTGAGGCTGCGGTTCCGCTGTCATCGGCGCAAAAACGCCTCTGGTTCATGCAGCAACTGGAACCCGGCACCGTTGCCTACAACATGAACCTCGCGCTGCGGCTGAAAGGCCCGCTCGACCGCGCAGCTCTCGCGCGCGCCTATGCTGCCCTCATTGCTCGGCACGAACCCCTGCGGACACGGTTTACGATGGGCGAGGATGGCCAGCCGCAGCAAATCGTCGGGGCATCCGGCGCGGCTGATATCGGCTATCACGACTGCCGGCAGTATCCAGAGCCGGAAAAGGAGGCCCGTCTTCATCTCAAAGCATTTGTCGAGACGCCCTATGATCTCACCCGCCCGCCGATCCGCGCGACGCTGGTTGCGGTGCACAGTCACGAGCAAGAGCACGAGCAAGGGCACGAGCATGTGCTGGCGCTCGGCATGCATCATATCATCAGCGACCGCTGGTCGATGGGCGTCTTTGCCCGCGATCTCTCAACGCTCTACCATGCCGAAGCGACGGGAACAGCAGCAGCGCTTGCGCCCCTTCCGGTGCAGTTTGCCGACTGGACGCTCTGGCAACGCGACTTGCTGGACGGTCCCGCCCTTGCCAACCAGCTCGCCTACTGGACGGAAAGCCTTGCGGGCGAACTGCCCGTGCTGGAATTGCCATTGGACCGGCCGCACAGCCTAGCGGCAAGCTTTAGCGGCGCACATCTTCCCGTTCTGATCGACCGGGCATTGTCACTCAAGTTGCGGGCGCTCGCTGCTGAGCAGAATGTCAGTCTGTTTACATTGCTGCTTGCCGCCTTCAACGTGCTTTTGCATCTTTATACCGACAGCGACCATATCATCCTTGGCAGCGAGGTTGCCAACCGCGACCGGCCCGAGACGCAAACAATGATGGGGCCGCTCGTCAACACGCTTGTCTTTCGCAACGACCTGTCCGGCGATCCGGCCTTTACGGCTCTGCTCCAGAAGGTTGCCGATGCTGTGCGCCGTGGCCTTGCCCATCAGGATATTCCGTTCGAGCGCCTCGTCGAAGCAATCAATCCAGAGCGCTCGCTCTCGGACCTGAACCCGCTCTTCAACGTGAAATTCGACATTCAGCACAGCATTGCTCCGCCGCCGGGCCTGCATGGACTGACGATTGAACCCTATCCGCTGCGCGAAGTGGCAACAAAATATGACTTGCGCTTCAACCTCGAAGACGACCAGCCGGACATCAAGGGCAAGATCGAATATTCGAGCCAGATTTTCGACGAGAGCACCATCGCCTCTATGCTTGTCCGTTTTGAGCGCCTGCTGGAGCTTGTGGTGCGCGAACCCTCGCGGCGGCTCTCCACACTTTCTCTGCTGAAACCTGAGGAAGAAGCGGTCATCATCGCTTCCGGTTCCGGTCCAGTGCGGGATTATCCGGCTGAGGAATGCCTGCATGATCTCTTCCTGAAACAGGTCGAGGAAACGCCGGATGCGGACGCGGTGACCGATGGCGATCTGACGTGGTCCTACCGCGACCTCGAAGCGCAGTCTTCGCGCATTGCCTCAAGTCTGGTGGCCGCTGGTGTGAAACCCGGCGACCGGGTCGGCATTTGCATGCGCCGCTCGCCCCGGATGATCGCGGGTATCCTTGGCATCATGCGCGCAGGTGCGGCCTATGTGCCGCTCGATGCCGATTATCCGCCAAGCCGCCTCGCCTTCATTGCCGAGGACAGCGGGATTACCATCCTGCTTGTCGATCATCGCCCAGCCTTCGCCACGCAAGCCCAGACGCTCGTTGACGTCACGACATTGCCGGACATCCGGCTGGAGGCGCGGCCCACAGTTTCACCGAACCATCTCGCCTACATCATCTATACGTCCGGCTCGACGGGCAGACCCAAGGGTGTCGCGATTGAGCATCGCTCCGTCGTCGCCTTCATGTATTGGGCGCGGGAGCGGTTCACCCGCGAAGAGGTGGCGCGCATGCTGGTGCCAACCTCGATCAGCTTCGACCTGTCGATTTTCGAACTCTATGCGCCCCTCGTCCTCGGCGGCACGCTCGTTGTCGCAGATCATTTTCTGGCGCTGCCGCAGCTTGCCGCCAAGGTTGATGTGACTTTCATCAACACGGTCCCAAGCCTTCTGCAAGAACTGTTGCAAGAACACAGATTGCCAAACAGCGTGCAGACTGCAACCTTCTGCGGCGAGCCATTGCCAGCAGCGCTTGTCGCCATCCTGAAACGCGATTATCCGAACCTGCGTATCCTCAATCTCTACGGCCCTTCCGAGGATACCTGCTTTTCAACGGAAGTCCCGTTGCAGGGTGATCATTATCAGGGCGGCGTCGTGCCGATCGGCAAGCCATTGCCAAACACGCAAGCCTATATTCTCGACCGCACTGGCCGCCTTCGCCCGCCCGGCCTTTCCGGCGAGCTTTATCTCGGCGGCACGGGCCTTGCGCGCGGCTATTTTGGCCGACCTGAGCAAACAGCTGAGCGGTTCATTGCCAACCCGTTCTCGAGTGAGCCCGGCTCTCGTCTTTACCGAACCGGGGATCGCATCCGCCGCCGGGCAGATGGCAATCTGGAATTTTGCGGGCGGCTTGACCATCAGGTCAAAGTGCGCGGCTTGCGCATCGAAACAGGCGAGATCGAGCACAATCTCGAACAGATTGCCGGCGTCGAAAAGGCGGTTGTGGCTGTCACGCAAGGCACGGATCGGCAGCTTGCCGCCTTTATCGAACCCCAAGACGGCGTGAGACTTGACGAAACCGAGCTGCGCCGGGCGTTGTCCGACGTCCTCCCCGTGCATATGGTGCCGACGCTCTGGTGCTTCCTGCCGCGCCTGCCACAGCAGCCGAACGGCAAGATTGATCGCGCAGCACTGCCATCGCTGGCCGCAACAGTCGCAACCTGGTCCAGCCCGCCAGAGACCGAAACGGAACAGCGGGCAGCAGATGCATGGGCCGATGTGCTGGCCATCGATTCGATCAGCCGGGATGACAATTTCTTCCGGCTTGGCGGTCACTCGCTGCTGGCCATGCGCATGATTGCCCGGCTGTCGTCATCGCTTCCGACAAATGCCGTGTTGCGAAAACTGTTTGAATTCCCCCGCCTCAAGGATTTCGCCGCCGCCCTTGAGCGTGACGAGACACCGATGGCGGCACCTTTAAGCGCCATCGATGCCCTCCCGAATAGTGCGGCGATACCTCTGTCCTTTGCCCAGCAACGGCTTTGGACATTGGCCGAGCTGGAGCCGGACAGCGCCGCCTACACTGTTCCCGCTGCAATCCGCTTTCATGGCGCGCTTGATCTGGAAGTGCTGCAACACGCTTTCACAGCCCTTGCCGCACGCCATCCGGCATTGCGCACGCGGATCGTCAATCGCGATGGACAACCTGCTGTCGAGATCGGTGCGACCGACATTCCAGACATCGCAATTGTGGATGCGGACGAAGCCGCCTTGCCGGAGGCGCTTGCTGCTGCATGCAGGCAGCCGTTCGACATGGCGACGGGTCCGCTCTTCCGCGCCCGGATTTTCCGTCTCTCCACTGACGAGCATGTTGTTTTCGTAGCACTCCACCACATTGTCTCGGATGCGCAATCGCTTCAGCTGATGCTGCGGGATCTGACGCGGTTCTATGATGCAGGCAGACAGGGCAAAGTGGCAGACCTTCCACCGCTTACCCTGACCTATGGTGATTTTGCCGCTTGGCAGCGAAAGCAGCCGCTGGGCGAGCAGATCGACTATTGGCGCCGCCTGCTGGAACATGCCCCCCCACTTCTGGAGCTGCCGACGGATTTTCCGCGCGGTGCGCGCCAAGAGTTCAAGGGCGGCAGCATTCCCTTCCATCTCGATCATGCGCTTACGGCCCGTCTGGTCAATTTTGCCCATGAGCGGGACGCCACACCCTTCATGGTGCTTCTCTCCGCCTTTTCGACCCTGCTGTCGCGTTATTCCGGCGCTTCCGATGTCGTCATCGGAACCCCGGTATCCGAGCGGCCAAACCGCGCGCTGGAGGATGTTATCGGGCTGTTTGTCAACACGCTGGCGCTGAAACTGACGCATGATGCTGCAACAAGCTTTTCACAGCAGGTCGCGGCCACACGTTTGCTCGTTCTGGATGCCTTCCGCCATCAGGAGGCGCCGTTTGAATGCGTGGTCGATGCCCTCTCGGTCGAGCGAAGCTGGAGCCACAACCCTGTGTTCCAAGTGATGGTCACCTGGCAAGCCGACGAGCCGCATAGCCCATGCCCTGATGGGCTGACCGTTAGCCCGGTGATGCTCGCGCAGGAAACGTCGAAGGTCGATCTGACGCTGGATCTGCGCCATCGCGGCGACCAGTTTTCCGGCACCTTGATCTATCGCAGCGATCTCTTCCGCAAGGAGACGATCCACCACATGGCTGAGGCTTTCACGGCCTTGGTCGAGGCTCTTCTATCGACCCCTGAGCGAGCACAGGTCGAAATAGACGGACTGCCAGAGCGGCAGCGTCAGCAGATTGCCGCTTGGAACGCGACGGCGAAGACCTATGACGCGGTGCCAGCGAGTCTGCACGGTTTCTTTGCGCGCTCAACGGAGCGCACACCAGATGCCATTGCCGTCACTGATCGGCACCGGAGCATGACCTATACTGAGCTTGACCAGCAAGCGGAGGCGCTCGCCCGGCGTCTAGTCTCCCTTGGCATCGGACGCGGCAGCGCCGTCGGTATTTGCCTTGAGCGTACCGTTAATCTCATTGCTTCCATGCTTGCCGTCTTGAAGACGGGCGCTGCCTATGTGCCGCTCGATCCGAAATATCCGAAGGAACGAATTGCCTTTGTCGCAAATGATGCAAGCCTTTCCCTGCTTTTGACGCAGGAGGAGCGCGATGACTTCGCCGACATCCAAACGCTCGATCCGACCACCATCTGGAACGGAACGCAGGCCGTCTCCGGGACCCCTCTCCCCCATACGACCGAAGGCAGCGACCTCGCCTATCTTATCTACACCTCCGGCTCGACGGGCCTGCCGAAGGGGGTTGCAATCGAACATCGCAATGCGGTTGCCTTCACACACTGGGCGCTCGACACGTTCCCGGCGGAGAGCTTTGCCGGAATGCTGGCGTCAACATCCGTCTGCTTCGACCTGTCCATCTTCGAAATTTTCGTGACGCTTGCCGCCGGTGGGCGGATCTTCATCGTCGATGATCTTTTCGAACTGCCGGACGCAGAATTCGCCCACGAGATCACTTTCATCAACACAGTGCCGACCCCGATGACCGAACTCATGCGGTTCGGCCCGTTGCCCGCTAAGGCAAAGACGGTCTGCCTTGCAGGTGAACCGCTGCCACCGAGCCTTGCACGCGCGATTCTGGACACTGGACAGGTCGATGCGCTTTACAATCTCTATGGTCCCTCCGAGGACACGACCTATTCCACGGGATGCCGGATCGAAAACGAGGGACTGCCCATCCATATCGGCAAGCCCATCACCAACACCACCGCCTATGTCCTTGACGCTGCGCTCAACGAAGTGCCAATCGGCATGCCGGGCGAGCTTTATCTTGCGGGCGAGGGTATCGCGCGGGGCTATCACAATCGCCCCGACCTGACGGCGGAGCGCTTCCTGCCGAATCCGTTTGACAGGGCTGGCCAAGCCCCTGTGCTCTACAAGACCGGCGACCGCGTTCGTCGACTGGCCGACGGCAATCTCGACTATCTCGGCCGTGCAGACCGTCAGATGAAGATCAGCGGTTTTCGGATCGAGCCGGGCGAGGTCGAGGCCGTGCTGATGCGCTATCCCGGCGTGACAGGTGCTGCCGTCGATGCCTGGCGTGACGATACCGGCTATGCCCGCCTCGCCGCATGGATCGAGGTGGTAGCACCTGTCGGTAAGGCGGCGCTCTCTGCCCATCTGAGCCGAGAACTCCCACGCCATCTGGTGCCGACGTTTTTTGCAATGCTGGACAAGCTCCCGCGCCTGCCAAACGGCAAGCTCGACCGCAAGTCTCTACCCGACCCATCGGATGAAACCACGACGGTCACAGAAGACCAGACACCACATGATGGCTATGAAGAGAAGATCGCCGCGATCTGGGCGAAACTTCTCGGACGCGAGGCAATCGGACGCAACGACAACTTCTTTGCGCTCGGCGGAGATTCAATCCTCGCTATTCAGGTCGTGGCTGCCGCGCGCCGCGTTGGCATTGCCATTAAGCCACGCGACATCTTCCAATATTCAACGCTTGCAGCCCTTGCCGCATCCGTCTCCGATCTGGCGACAGAATTACCCGAGACCGGACCGATGCGCGGAGACATTCCGCTTGGCCCGGCACAGCACTGGTTTTTTGAGCAGAATTACCCTGATATGGCCCATTGGAATCAGGCATTGGTGCTGAAACCCGGCAGGGTGATCAATGAAAAGACGCTCCAAAACGCCTTGGACCTTCTCCACCAGACCCATGATGCGCTGCGCGGTCGTTTTTGCAAGCAAAACGGACAATGGCGTCAGGTCGTGACGGAAGCCGAAGGGGCACCGCCGCTGCGTTCCACCCGTTGTATGGCAACCGAGGCCGATGCCGTGCTTTTGAGCGAAGCAAATGCGCTGCAACGCCGCTTCGATCTCGCCGAAGGCCCCGTTTGGGGTGCCACGCTTGTCACCATCGACGGGTGTGAGCAACGGCTGCTGATCGCAGCGCATCATCTCGTGATCGACGGCGTCTCATGGCGCATCCTGCTCGATGACCTTCAATCATGCCTCGCAGCGGGTGAAGCCGGTCTTGAGATGAACTTGCCGCCCCGAACGACAGGCATTGATAGCTGGGTGCGCAGGCTGAAAGACAGCGCGGTGTTCGATGGTGAAAAGGACCATTGGCGCACGATTACCGAGGCCAAGACCGCAGCGATCCCGACGGACCGTTCGGGCAGCAATTGCGCTGGCGACACTGAGATCATTGATCTGACAATCGATCCTGACCTCACCGGACGCCTTCTCCGGGACGTGCCGTCCTGCTATCCAATCGATGCCGAAGAAGTCATGCTTGCGGCACTTTATAATGCAATCCGCGACTGGACCGGACACGACAGGCTCCGGCTGATCCTTGAAAGTCATGGCCGGGCAGACCTGTTCGAAGGCGTCGATCTGAGCCGCACCGTCGGCTGGTTTACGGGTCTTTATCCCGTTCTCTTCAATGTCACCGGGCGCGACACCCGAACCACGTTGCTCTCGGTCAAGGAAAGCCTCCGCCGTGTTGCAAACGACGGCATCGGCTATGGCGTCCTGAAATATCTGAAGGGCGTGGCATTGCCCCGGCTGGAGGATATCGCCGAGATCCGGTTCAACTATCTTGGCCAGACGGATACGCTGTTTTCCACCGATGCCTTGCTGTCACGCGCAGCCGAGCCATCGGGCGATCCACGTGGCGCGCGCAATGCGCGCGGGGTGCTGCTCGACATCAATGCAATTGTCAGCGGCGGGCATTTGCGCATCCGCCTCGCCTATTCCCGGCAAATCCATGATCGGCAGACGATGGAGACGCTTGCAGCGGGGCTGCAAAACCATCTCGAAAGCCTTGTCGATTTCTGCCTGACATCAACCGAAGCCGGCTATACGCCTGCGGACTTCAAGCACATGACACTTGACCAGGATGACCTCGAAGCCATCCTGCGCAATCTCTGAGGACACCATGCAGAATGCGAGCCAGCGCCTTGAGCGCAACAATATCGCCGACATCTATCCGCTTGCCCCGATGCAGGAGGGCATCCTTTTTCATTCGGTGTCTTCCCCCGGCGACGGCCTCTACATGCCGCAAACGGCGCTGCGCATCACCGGCACCGTCGATGCGGACGCTCTGAGGGCGGCGTGGCAAGGCGCAATCGACCGCCATCCGATTTTGCGTTCAGGGTTCTTCTGGGAGGAGCGCGACGAGCCGTTCCAGATCGCCTTCCGCAGCCTTCCGGTGACATTCAATATGCTCGACTGGACCGGCAGCGATCCCGCAAGCGAGCGTGACCAGCTACAAGCGCTGTTTTCCGCCAACAGGGCCGAGCCGTTTGACCTGCGCCGTCCGCCTCTCATCCGGGTCCAATGGATTCGAACCGCACAAGACCAGTCGATCATGGTCGTCTGCTACCATCATATCATCCTCGACGGCTGGTCGATCCGTCAATTGCTCGATGAGGTGCTCTCGCTCTATCGGCGCGCAACAGGCAAGGCCGAGCCAGCCCTTCCGCCCGCGCGCCCTTACGGCGATTACATCGGTTGGCTTAAAAAACGCGAGCGGGCCGTTTCGCTTCGCTTCTGGAAGGATCGGCTTCAGGGTTTTGCGGGCGCGACCCGGCTTCTGGCAGGGGAAGCGACAGGCCAGTTCGAGCGGCTCTGCCGAGAAGTCCCAAAGCCGCTGCATGAGACCATGCTGGCCTATGGTGCCGCCCATGGGATTACACTCAATACGATGCTGCAAGGCGCGTTGAGCTTGCTGATTGCACGCCAGACCGGCAGCCGTGATCTCATCTTCGGCACGACGACGGCGGGGCGTCCGGCGACACTGGAGGGCGCGACGACGATGATCGGCCTCTTCATCAATACGCTGCCCGTGCGTGTCCGCCTTGAGGAAAGGCAACCCGTCTCTGACTGGCTTGCAGCCATTCAGAAAGCCCATGCCGAAACGGGTGAGCACGACCATGTACCCCTCGCCGCTATCCAAGGTCCGGGCGTTTCGCTTTTCGACACGCTGCTCGTTGTTGAGAATTTCCCGGTGCAGGCGAAGCGAGGTGATGCGCCTGCACTGCTCAAAACAGAAGGCATCGACTTTGACGAGCGAACCCATTTTCCGCTCACGCTCTGGGCAACACCGCACCCGACGGGCCTGACGCTGATGGCCGGTTTCAGCCGCGACATGCTCGCATCGGAGACCGCAGCGGCTCTGCTTGAACGACTGGTTGATATTACCTCCATCATGATCCGCTCATCCACCACAGATGTGTGCGCAATTCTGGATGAACTGCCTTCAGTGATGGCGGCGGCTGGTCTCTCTGAGGGCGGTTCTGGGGGCGGCACCCATTTGATGCCACTGAAACAGGCAGTATCGGGCATCCCGACATCCGCAACGCCTTCCGCAACTGAAATCACACTGGCGCAAATCTGGACGGAGGTGCTCAAATGTGGTCCCCTTGATGGGCAGGCTAACTTCTTTGAGCTTGGCGGCCATTCGCTCCTTGCCGTGCGTGTCGCCAGCCGACTTCGCGGCGCGTTTTGCGTTCCGGTGCCAATGCGCGTCCTGTTTGAGCACCCCGTCCTTGCCGACCTTGCGACCTATATTGACAGCCTTCGCCCGCAAGTCCCCCAGACCACAGACTATATCGAGATTGACATATGACTATAACGCCATCACGCCCCGTGCTTCTTTGCCTCCCGCCAGCAGGCACCGGGGCCGGGCTTTTCCGCAACTGGACACGAACCGCACCGAGCACGATGACGGTGCATGCGGTCGCGCTGCCGGGCCGCGAAGCGCGCTATACCGAACAGGCACCGCGATCGATCGACGCGCTTGCCGATCAGCTTGCCGTTGAACTCGAGCCTTATATCGGCGGGCGGTATGCGATCTTCGGCTATTCGATGGGTGCCCTCCTCGGCTATGAAATCGCCCGCCGATTCATGGGGGCAGGTTTGCGGATGCCGGAGGTTTTCTTCGCACTCGGTTGCAATGCACCGGACCGCATGGTCTATGAGCGAGACCCGTTCCACACCATGGAAGCTGACGCCTTTCGCCAGGCGCTCATCGATCTCGGCGGAACAGATGCTGAAATCCTGAACAATCCCGAGGCAATGGAGCTTTTCGAACCGGTGCTGCGCAATGATTTCCGGATCTGCGAGACCTATACACATGATGCGACGCGCGGCACGCTCGATTGTCCCGCCCATATTTTTCTCTCCGATGCCGACGCCTTTGTAAACCAGCAGGCAGCCGCAGCCTGGTGTGATTTCGTGACCGGCGGCACGAGCCTGCATCAGGTCACGGGGACGCATATGCTGGAGCGTTCGGTGCTTGACACGCTGCCAGCACGACTGGAAACTCTCTGGCTCGGAACTGGGGTTCGGAACTGGCGAAAATCGCCTAAGGCGTGAGGTTTAAGCGATGACGTCCGCGATGGAAATACCAAGGTCGCAGGAGACACTGGTCCAGCGCGCGCTCGACGCGCAGGCCGCCTATATGCCGGATGTCCGTGCGGATATCGGTCCGGCTGGCGCAGGATGGACGACGACCGAGGCATTCTTTTTCGATGAGGCGGCGCTTGATGAATTTCTCGCCTTCGAACAATCGCTGAACGAGGGCACCGACATCAAGACGGCTGGGGCGCTGTTGATGACCGACTACGGCTACATTCTGGCCGCCGCTATTGTGCCGATCTTCACCGGTTTTGGCCTCATCCCGGACCTTTCGCCGTCTCGCGTCGCGCTCTCATTCTACACGGTGGAAGAGCAACATGACGGGAAGACGCAGCGGGTGCGACGCGCCCATGTCCGTTTCCTCGAAGAGATTTTCTGGCATGGCCAACTGGGCGACGCCGCTGACGAAGAACGGCTCCGGGCCGAAATCGAGGGGCATTTTCGCCCGGTCGTCGAGGCGGTCCACGCGCGCACGCGCCTCTCCCGCCCGGCGCTCTGGCGGCTCGCCAGTGATGCGATTGCCGGTCGCTTTCTCGATTCCGGCCGCCGTTTTGCCAGAGTTGAGGCGGCCAAGGCGTCTGCGATGCAGATCCTCAAAGTGCCCGGTTCGCCGCTTGCCAACCGTCAGCTCCACTATTTCGATCTGAGCGTGCTCGACAAGAACCAGCAGGAATTTTCATACACTTTCCGTCAACGCGGCGGCTGCTGTCGATTTTATCTCGTGAAGGACGGAGAATACTGTCCGACCTGCGTCCTGAAGGCACCTGCAGAGCGGGACGAAGAGTTGCGCCTTGCCATGCGTCAATATTTAGGTGTCGCTGACGAGAGTCAGTCAGGGACCAACTGAATCAGACAGTCTTTCGATTTTTTTGTCGTCGTTTGTCTTCTTGGGAAACCGGTGATCGATTGTTCCCTGACAAACTCTAAAAATCTCGACATTTTTTTATCGATCGGAGTCCCAAACCGGGAAAATCAATCGTCTACCTCCCGAGCACAATGTGGAGTTGCTCCTTACGGTGGGCTGCAAAGCCTTGAATACCGGAGAGTTTGGGGGTTCTATGACGAAGACTTTTTCCGCTAAAGGCGAGGCCCGGGCGAGCCTCAGAGCCGTTCTTTTTGCAGGATCGACGCTTGCTATGCTGGCACCTGCCTTGCCGGCAATGGTGCGAGAGGCGCAGGCTCAAATGTCGCAGCACGCGATTTCCGTACCGGCCGGTCCGCTTACTCCGGCGCTCAACAGCCTTGCTGCCCAGACGGGCCTCCAGATTCTGTTCGACGCGTCGGTTGCCCAAAACAAATCGACCCGCGGCGTGAATGGGACGCTGACACCCGAGCAGGCCTTGAAGGCCGTGCTCGCCGGGACCGGCGTCGATGCTCGCTTTGCTGGCGAAAACCGGGTTACCTTGCAGAGCACGACTTCTGCCTCAGGAAGCCCGGAGCAGGAAGGAACCCTGCTCGAGCCAATCGTGATCTACGGTGCCCGCAATGCGACCACCCTTGGTGGCACGACAAGCAGTGTTGCTATTCTCAATGCCGAAAGCTTGGCGAACAGCCAGATCCGCACCACACAGGAAACGTTTCGCCGCATGGCGAACACGATGGACAGCGCCACGGTCAATGCCGGTTTCGTGATCCGTGGCATGAGTTCCGAGGGTCTCGTATCTTCCGGTGGGCCGGCAGGCTCCATCTATATCGATGGCATCCTTCAGACGCGCTACAATGCCCGCTTCGGTGCGCGCAATCTCTGGGACGTTGAGCAGGTTGAGGTCTATCGCGGCCCGCAATCGACGCTCTCCGGCCGCGCCGCCATGACCGGAGCTGTCTACATCAAGTCGAAGGACCCGACCTTCGAGAAGGAAGTCGAGGTTTCCACGACCGTTGGTACCGATCATCTCGTGGGTACCGCCATCACGGTCAACACGCCTATCGTAGAGGATCAGGTCGCGCTGCGGCTGTCCGGGTCCTATGAACGTTCGAAGGCCCAGCCCAGCTACTCCGATTTCAAGTCATATGACAATTACGACGATCTGATCACCGATATCAGCGGCATTGCGCGCGCCAAGCTGCTATTGACGCCGTCAGAGCTGCCGGACACCCGCGCAGTGCTCACTTATTCCTACTCGAAAGACCGGCCGAACGACGCACTCGTCGGGCTCTATTCGGGGCGGGGTGATTTCAATAACGCACCCGTCACCTACACCGAATATCGCTGGACCGAGGCGCATAATCTCGGACTTGAGGTCACCCACGACATTTCTGAAACCCTGCGCTTCACATCGCAGACCGGCTATCAATATGGCATCAATAACCGGCGCTCCATTGATTATGGCACCGAAAACGTCGTCAACGGTATCACCGGCGAAGATGACAACTCCATCGTCACCCAGGAATTCCGCCTGAACTACGAAGGCGATCGCTGGAAATGGGTGACCGGCATCTATGGCAGCTACGAAAAGTGGGATGGTGCCACGGATATCGTTGCGTTCGATTATTACCAGCAGAATGACACGCAGCACCGCACAACCGCGAACCTGGCCATCTTCGGTGAAGCGACCTACGAGTTTGCACCGACCTGGTTTGCGACGCTGGGCGGACGCCTGGATTACCTGAGAGACAAGGACCACCAGCAGAATTATTCCGGTCTGATCGATGACTCCCCTGTCCTGACTGGTGACCCGACGTCCCTTACCGAATATAATTTCGTGCCTAAAGTCGGCATATCCAAGGAGTTCGGCAGCAACCAGAAGGTGGGCCTCACCTATACGGAAGGCTTCCGCTCTGGTGGGTCCTATCTCGACCGCGTGACGGGCGAACTCGGCACCTATGATCCGGAATACTCGAAGAACGTCGAACTCTCGTACAAGGGAACGCTGCTGGACGACCGCCTGACGTTGAATGCCAATCTGTTCTACACCAAGTATTCGGATCAGCAGGTCGAGATCAGGCCTGATCCTTCTATCCCCGGTTATCGCATCATTTCGAACGCCGCCACATCGCGGTCCTGGGGTTTCGAAATCGAACCGTCCATGCAGGTCACGGACCAGTTCACCACCTTTGCATCAATCGGTTACCTGAACACCAAGTTCATTGACTTCAACCATGCGGCACTCAGCGAACCGCAGGACGGCAAGTCCTTTCCTGAAGCACCGGAATGGAGCCTGGGCTTTGGTGGCCGTTATGAGTTCCAAAATGGTGTTTTTGTCGGTGCCGATGCGAAGTACACAACGAGCTATAATTCGCGCTTCGGTACGAATGGCATGTACAAGATCGATGCGCGCTTCATCGTCAACGCACAGGTGGGCTTCAAGAAGAACAACTGGGAAGTGACGCTGTTTTCGGAGAACTTGACGGATGAAAAATACTTCACGCTGATTGATCCGGATTACTCGCTGCCCTACGGCCAGGCTGGTAAGCGCCGGTCATTCGGATTGAACCTCCGGGCCAAGTTCTGATCATCTCGGGCTGCGGGGGCACCACCCCCGCAGCCAATTTCGATTTCCGGCGACAAAATGGTGGCCCTCTTGCGTTTCTGTTTGCTTCTCCTCGCTTTTCTTTTGACCGGTTCGCTGGCGCAGGCCGCCTGCCAGGGGACATTACTGACCGAGAACGTCTACAATCCGCCACTTTGCATTCCGGCTGAACCAAAACGGATCGTCACGCTTGACCCGCTGATCACGCTTGGAATGCTGATCGAACTCAAGGCACCTGTCATCGCCACCCCCTATATGGCGATCACGGAAAGCGAAGTGCTCGATGTGGTCAGGGCCGAAAAAATGGTCGACCTCGGCAATCCCAAGGAACCAAGCCTGGAGCGTGTCGCAGCTTTGAAGCCGGATCTCATCATCGGTTCGGCGGAGGTTCATTCAGGCATCTACGAACAGGCGGCCAAGATTGCACCAACGGTGCTGTTCAAGCACATGGACTGGAAGGTCTATCTCCAGCGGCTTTCCGAAGTGACCGGTCGTGAAGGTGTGGCGAGGAGTGCTTTGACGGCCTATAATGACCGTGTCGCGGCCATTCGTGACCGTATGAAAGACAAGAAGCTCACGGTCTCTACCGTCCGTTTGGCCCCTGATCGGTTTGTCGTGTTTGTCGACGGACCAAACGCCTACGCCCCCTTTGCGGTACTGCATGAGGCGGGCGTGAAGCGCACGGCCTATGAGACCGTGACCGACGGCACGATTGTGAAGCGGCCAGACTGGGAAGAGCTGGCCAATCTTGATGGCGACGTGCTGCTCTACGTTTCCGCCAGCGGTTTCGAAAGCGGGCCGGATGACGCGTTGGAAAAGCAGGTAACGGAAAATCCCCTCTGGCAATTGCTGCCCGCTGTTCGTGAAGGTCGCGCCCATCGGGTCGATCGCGGCCCCTGGCAGAGCTTCTACGGCATCAGTTCGGCGAACCGCATTCTCGACGATGTGGAACGCTTCATTCTGGCGGTCCCATGACCGACCGCACGGCCGGGTTTATTGCCGAAACCGATGCAGGACGGATGCTTGCGCTTGCCGCATTGCTCTGTCTGCTCATGCTTGCCACCATAATCGCCATCTCGCTCGGAGCAGCGATGATGCCGCCCGCCAAGGTCATTTCGGCACTCTTCGCATCTGATATGTCACGGGATCACCTGATCGTCATGACCATTCGCCTGCCACGTGCCCTTGCGGCGCTGCTTGCAGGCAGCGCACTTGCTGTCTCCGGTGCCATCATGCAGGCGGTGACAAACAATCCACTTGCCTCACCGGACCTGCTGGGTATCAACGCAGGCGCAGCTTTCGCAGTCGTATCCGTCATGGCCCTTTTCGGCTCCGGCATCGGTGATATCTACGTTTGGTTTGCTTTTCTCGGCGCAGCCATCGCGGCGACCATTGTCTATGCGCTGGGCTCGCTCGGAATGGTCGGCCAGTCCCCCCTCAGGCTCGTGCTGGCGGGGGCCATCGTTGCCACCTTCCTGACCTCTGTAACCACAGTCGTGTTGATCTTCGACCAGAGCACTCTTGATGCCGTGCGTCTCTGGACCGCAGGCTCGGTCACGGGACGAAACATCGAACAGGTCAAAACCGTTGCGCCCTATATCATTGCCGGGCTGATCGCCGCCCTGCCCTTTGGCCGTCATCTGACGACAATCAGCCTTGGCGCGGATACGTCGCGCTCGCTCGGTCAGAACCAAATCGTCTGGCGCGGCGTGTCGGTCGCCGTGGTCATTCTGCTTGCGGGCGGCGCCGTCGCCCTTGCCGGACCGATCGGCTTCGTCGGGCTGGTCGTGCCCCATGTTGTGAGAATGTGTATCGGCGTCGACTATCGCTGGATCATTCCTTTTTCGGCGCTCGGCGGGGCGCTGCTGGTGATCGTGGCAGATACGGCCGGACGATTGGTGTTTGGAAGCCAGAGCTTTCCGGTCGGTGTCACCATTGCGCTGATCGGCGCGCCGTTTTTCCTCTATCTCGCTCGCACGCGGCTGAGGGACGGAGCATGACCCGGCTTCTCCTCGCCCTGATACTTTTGCTCACATTTCTCGTGGCGGCAAGTCTCGCTTTTGGGGACGTTTCCTTGGGGTGGCGTGAACTCTACGACGTGCTGATGGGCACGGGCCGTGCCCAGTTGCAGAGCGAAATGATTGTTTGGGATCTCCGTCTTCCGCGCGTTCTCCTGGCGCTCCTCGTCGGCGTAGCACTCGCGATCGCTGGCACAATCAGCCTTGCCATCATGCGCAATCCGCTTGCCGAACCGGGCGTTCTGGGCATCAACAGCGGTGCGGCCGCAGCGGCCATGGCGGTCATCGTCTTGGTCAGTGATCCGCCTGTCGCGCTTCTGCAAGTGGCGGGCTTCCTGGGCGCCAGTGCCATGGCGCTCGCAGTCTTTGCGCTCGCCTGGCGCAGCGGCACCTCTTCGATGCGCATCATCCTGATCGGCATCGGGCTTTCCTCCCTCGCCACCGCCGGTACCACCTTCCTGTCAGCCTTCGGTGACATTGGCGACGTTCAGCGGGCGCTGGTATGGCTAGCGGGCAGCGTCTACGACGCGAACATGGTCAAGGTCCGGCTTCTTGCTCTCTGGCTCGTCGTGCCGATCTCACTCACCTGTCTCGCCGCGCGGGAGTCTCGATCTCATCCGCTTCGGTGACAATAGTGCCAGGAGCCTCGGCCAGCCCGTCGATCGCATACGGGGCCTGATGATCCTCTTGGTGACTGTACTCTCCGGTGCCGCGATTGCCGTGTCCGGTCTCATCGGCTTTGTCGGCCTTGTCGCGCCACATATCGCGCGCCGGCTGGCAGGGGTCTCCCATGCCCGAATGCTCCCGGTCGCTGCCCTCGTCGGTGCCTGCCTCGTCGTCGCCGCCGATCTCATCGGTCGTGTTATCCTGCCTCCGGCGCAGATCCCGGCTGGTATCGTGACCGGGCTCGTCGGCGCTCCCTTCTTTGGCTATATTCTCTGGAGACGTCGCCATGGCCACTGATGCTGCCAGAATCACCAGCAAGGGCGTCGATATTGCCTATGGCCATCGCCGCATCGTCGAAAATCTCGATCTTGCAATTCCGCAACAGCGCTTTACAGCCCTGCTTGGCCCCAATGGCAGCGGCAAATCGACAATCCTGCGCGCATTCGCAGCGCTGATGAAACCATCGGCCGGCAGCATTATCCTTGATGGCTTTGATTTGTCGCAACTTTCCACCCGCGAGGTGGCGCGAAAAGTGGGGGTGTTGTTGCAGGGGCCTGTCGCGCCGGAGGGGCTGACGGTTGCCGATCTTGTCCGTCAGGGTCGCTATCCGCATCAGTCGCTTTTCAGTCGCTGGTCCCTTGAGGATCAGCAGGCGTGCGACGAGGCCCTCATGCTGACGGGCACGACCGATCTTGCAAGCCGCATGCTGGATACGCTGTCCGGCGGCCAGCGGCAGCGCGCCTGGATTGCCATGACGCTGGCCCAACAGGGCGAGACTATCTTTCTCGACGAGCCAACAACCTATCTCGACCTTGAACATCAGATTGAACTGATGAAGCTGATTACCATGCTGGTCGCAAAGCGCGGCAAGACGGTGGTGGCTGTGCTGCACGACATCAATCAGGCCGCACGCTACGCCGAACACATTGCCCTCTTGAAGGATGGTCGGATCAGGGCCACCGGAACGCCTGATGAGGTCATCAGTGCGGAGACGATCGCCGATGTCTTCAAGGTCAAGAGCATGGTGATCCGTGATCCCGTTGCCGGAACCCCTTTGTGCATTCCGCTCTGAAGCAGCCGTCTCTGAGACCGCAAGGAATGTCACCAAAATATCACACTTCTTGCTATTTTCGATAAGACCCGGCTTGCTTTGCCACCAGCAGGCGAAGTCGATAAGCGGGATTCAGGCAAGAAAATCAGACACAAAGATGAGTTTTATAGTCTTCTTTTATTCTGCCGCAACAGAATGAAGCCTCATATTTCTAAAGCATTGCACTTGCACGTCTTTTCGGGATTGTCTAGCCATTCCCCATGACGGTTCAGCCGCGTCTATCCTGACCTACCGTCCGCTGGGAACCATGTGCAGATGTCGAGATCTTCCTCCTCGTCCCTTGTCTGGGACACCGTTGACAGCAGCGAGTTGCTCAATCGAGCCATGGAAGCACACTATGCTGATATCACCAATGCGGTGCGCCGACGGGGACACCCAAGCTCAACGGCCCGCGACGTCGTGCACGATCTCTATGTGAAGCTCGCCGCCAAACCGGAGGTTCTCCTGAACAAGCGGTCGATCAAGGCCTTTCTGTGCCGCGCTGCCATCAATCTCGGCATTGACCGCCAACGCCGGGATACGAAGGAAGCCCGGTTGTTCTCAGGATCGGAGCGGGAGGCCCTCGCGGCGGCAAGCGCCGGGCACGCGCCGGACCACGCTCTGGAAATAGAAGCGCGGCTTGCTGCCCTTCGCGAAGCGATTGCGGAACTGCCGGAGAGGCGACGTGTCGTCTTCATTCTCCATCGCCTCCATCATCTGACGCCAGACCAGATCAGCACCAGGCTCAACATCTCAAGGAACATGGTCGACCGGCACCTGCGCCGTGCGTTCGCCCATTGCCTTGACCGTATTCTCTAGAGTCAGTCAGGTTCAAAGTGAACCAGACAGACACTCGTTTCTTTTGTTTTCGTTTGTCTTTTCGGGAAAACCGGAGACCACTTTTCCCTGACAAACTCTAGATCCCCAAAAAATCCGGTATCATGAACGCAGAACGGTCACATCCTTGTATTTGGACAGTTGTCAGTGTCCTAAACCGGGGATGTCAAACGTCTACTGTATACTGCCTTAGGTCGGAATCGATTTAAGGCGGAAATTATGCAGCAGATATAGAGCGCTACAGCCCGTTTTTGTGCGCCATATATGGCGTATGACACTGTAGAGGTCGCAGGATGCGTCTGGAGTAAGCTATGCCGGTCAAGGAATCGAGTGACAGTCGGAAAAGACGAAACCGCGAGGCGGCCGACTGGCTTTTGCGCAACGGTGACCCAAACCAATCGCCGGACGACCGGTCTCGCTTCGAGGCATGGCTTAAGCACGATCCAGAAAACTGTCGGACCTACAGGGCAGCCGAGTTTCTGATGGGCGATGCCGGTCGCGCGATTCAGTCCGATCCTGCTCTGGTCAATATCGACATGCGCCCCCGCAATATGGCCAAGCCGATCATCGCAACCCTGTTGGTGGCAGCGCTTGCAACCGGCGCCTTCTTTGCACTTGATGGGCCACTGCGCATTCAAGCAGACATGATTGCCGGTACGGACGAAACCCCCGTTCGTACACTGGAGGATGGCTCCATCGTCCAGCTCAATGCTTCCTCGGCGATTGCCGTGGATTTTACCGAGGGTCACCGCGTCATCCGGCTCCTGCGGGGCCAAGCCTTCTTTCAGGTCGCTCATGCGCCCGAACGACCTTTCACGGTGGTGGCTGGCTCGACAAAGGTGATTGCACTCGGCACGGCGTTCGATGTTCGCTACGGCAAAGAAGATACCGAGGTGACGGTGACGGAGAATGCAGTGCAGCTTGAGCGCGATGGCGCGCAAGCGGCCTCTCTGCGGGTGAACGAAGGCGAGCAGGCGACCTACGATTACGACCGGAAAACGACCGCCGTGGCACCGGTCGACGGCCTCGTCGCTCTCGCATGGAGGCGCGGACAAATCGCCGTGGACAACGCGCCTCTTTCCTACGTCGTTGAGGAAATGAACCGGCATTTCCGAGGCCGGATCGTCATTGCGAGTTCGGCTTTGGCACGTCGCCGGGTCAGCGGTACAATCAAGATTGCAGATACCAAAGACGCGCTTGCCTTCGTCAAAAAGGCGCTTGGCTTGGCCGCTACACGGTTAGGTCCGTTGATCGTTATCCATCAGTCATAATATCCGCAGAACGCTCTTCGTCATGGCTGTTCATAAACACTCTGGGATAACGGGAATTGCAAGGGGTCGGATCGGCATTCATGACATCAAGATCATGATGGATGAACCCTTTTAAGTCGATTGTTCACCATTCATAGCGGGTGCTCCTGCACAATCAGTCCAAGTGCCCGGTTGCTTCCAGAGGCAAATAGATCCTATTCCGACAATACCTGCTTTCCAGGTCGTCCCTTTAACCGTCTTCCATCTCGCCGTCTTCCCCATGCGCTCCATCCATCATCTGAAGCTCGCCCTTTCGGCTGAGCAGTCCAGCATCTTCAAGCGCTTCGATGTCTGGCAGGTCACGCAGCGTCTCCATATCGAAAGCGGACAGGAAGTGTTTGGTGGTTACATAGGTATAGGGCGCACCAGGGGTCGGACTGCGAGGCCCTGAGGCTATGAAACCGGCACCCCGGAGCGCTGCAATGGTATCGCGGCTGACCTCCTTGCCGAAGATCTTGCTCAGCTCTGCCCGGGTAACTGGCTGGAAATATCCCACCGCCATCAACACCATCGCCTCAAACTCCGACAACGTCGCTGTTGCGCCGCGCGTCGGAGCGGTTGAGGTGCGTATTGTCTCTGCGAACCGCGCCCGAGTTCGGTGTTGCCAGCCGCCGGCCACCCATACCAGTTCGTAGGGGCGAGGCCGAAGCTCCTCGATGAGATCGTCGATCAGCAGATCGATGCTGCACTCTTTTCCCACCACGCGCGCCAGCGTCTCGCGGCTGACCGGATCAGCCGAGGCAAAGATCACCGCCTCTACGCGCAGCATCCATTCGCGCCAGCGCAGTTCCGGCGGCAAATCCTCCAGTTCACGATCAAACAGCCGTTCGGCTGCGGCACTCGCCCTTTCCTTGCGGGATTGTTTGGCGGTAGGGGATCTGGCCATCGTCACAGTCCAAACACCCGGAAAGAGCTGCGACCGGAGAGTTCGCGCACCGCTTCAAAGCTTTCCAGCCGTTCGAACAGCCGGTTGGCCGCCCAGCGGGAGAGGCCACTGCCAGGCGCCGAGGCCAGCACGGCATCTTCGTTCAGCAATCTGCGGATCACTGGCTCGGCGCCTTTGGTGCGAACCTTCGGCGTGACAGCCAGCAGCCGCGCCGCACGTCGATCGATGTCGACGGCGCAACGGAGTGCTGCGTCAACCCCATCGACCAGTGCCAGGCAGATCGCCTTTGGATAAGCCAGCTCGCCCGGACGAACGCGCCCCCGCCCACCGATCGTCCGGAAGGACGGACCAAAACGCTCGGGCAGCAGCATCGGCACGGGTTTCGGCCACTTCAGCTTTTGAGCTATCACAACATCGGCCAGTCCCAGAGCCAGTACCTCTGCGTCCGGACGGATTGCGCAAATCTCTGCTATCAGGTCCACCGCCACGAAGGGTGCCGCTCGACCTGATTGGATCGCAGAATCCACCAGGTCTGGAATGGAGGCTAGCCCGTTATCCCAGCGAAGGTCCAACAGCGCGGCAAGCTCCTGTATAAATGGCGTGGTGATTGTCCCGGCCCGAGGCGACAGCATTCGTGTGGCCAAAAACAATTTGCCGGCTGGCCCCGGATCGTCACCATGTGCCGTCAGCAAAAGCGCGTCACGCAACGCGTGTTCGTCCTCGCCGCGGCCACCGATTCTGGCAGCGACGGCAGCCGATTTCAGGGCGAGGCGATCACGCCAGCAGCCAAGCCAGGGCGGATCGGCCCGCACCAGATCGTCGAGCGATTTCAGAGCGATACCGGCAGAAAACGCCGCGTCGGCTTCAAGAATGTCGCGACCGCGCAAGGAAGCCCAGCCTGGCAGACGGGACGACCAGCTCGAGGATGGCTCTGTGGTGGGCGTGCGCGAATCCATGCGAAACAGCATAAATCAGGGGCGCAGTTTAATCCAGCTGGATCGCCATAACCGCACATTCTGTCATGCTGGCTCCAACTCGAACTTCAACACTGGGAACTTCTTGCCTTGTTAGCGGGTTGTGGTGACGTAACAATCCTCACCTCAATCTGCAGAACGTCCAGGTAATGGAGTTCCCTGTCTGAAAGACACGATTATGAACAAGGTTCTTGCGAGCGCGATTACCGTGGCGATGACATGGATGATACCAGCGGGCGGTGCTTACGCCGACGAATCCGCTTTCTTGAAAACGCTGGCGGGAAGCTGGAGCGGCAAAGGAACAGTCAAGGTGCGCACGAATGCACCCACGATCAATGTCACCTGCAGATTCAAATCGAACACGACGGCTCAATCACTGGCGTTGAATGGCCGCTGTACGAGCCTCGTTGTGTTTTCTCGTGCCATCAGTGCCGATTTGAAGATCAACGGCGCGACCTATAGCGGCTCTTACGTGGGTGCGGGGACGGGCGTCGCGGGCCTGAACGGCAAACGCGGTGGAGATGCCATCAACCTTGCAATCAACTGGGCGAGAGAGGTCAATGGCGATCGTCGTGCACAGATGACAATCGAAAAAGTTGGAGCCTCCGGCATGCGCCTGACGACCGTTGATACCGACCCGGTCACAGGGAAACCGATCGTTACCAGTCGGATCGATCTGCGTCGGGGCTGATATCATCAACCGACATTAGGATGAACCCTCAACCCATACTCCCGTTTGATCTCAGCCGCTGATATGGGCTGCATTTCCACTGGCCTTGGTCCGGTCTGCCTCCGGTAGCGATTTGAAATATTTGATAAATTCAACGCTGGCCTTGAGTCATTGTGTAACGACAAACGTGATTAAGTCGGCGCGAAAACCAACAACTCCCGTTGCAACGCGCCAAAGGTTTCGTCGTAATACGGCGTTTAAAAACTACCAGCCAGATTGACCTGCGCTGCGCTGGACCGCAGACCTTTGCCAAACTCGCTGGAATAGCTGAATGTCAGGCGAGCCGACTTCGAAAGCCTGGCGGAAACCCCGAACTTTGCCAGCACGGCATCCCTTGGCATTTCCACGCCTTCGACGACAAATGGTGTGCCGCCAGCAAATGCAAGGTTGGAATACGGCGCCACGTCGCCTTCAATATGCCGCCAGCCCAGCATGCCGGAGACCGCAACCGGGAAATTGTCTTCCGGCCACCTCCAAGACCAGCGCAGGCCGATCGTGGAGGTTGCGATCTCGTCACTACTTTTTGCTGCCACCAGACCCCCATCGCCGCCATTTTCGCGGAAGGCGTCAGTCTTGAGATTGACATAGGCGAGATTGGCGAAGGGTTGGAGCTTGATCGCATCCAGTTCATGCGTCCAAGAAAGATCTGCGAAAACCTGGCTGGTGACACTGGCATAGTCAGCGGTGAGTTGGCTGGCAATCGTGCCAAAGGAGATATCGCGCAGGGTTGATGCGTCGTTGTGGGAAAAGATGGCGCCGCCAATGATGTTCAAGGGGCCAAGATCACTCGTAGCGTAGAGCCCGGCGTGGTAAGACTCTGTTTTCCCCTGCTCGAACGAGTCATGACTGTAACCCACCAGGCCGCCGAGACGCCACGGATCAGCGATCGACGCATCCACTCCCATGACTACGCCTGCGGTGCGGGTATCGATGCCGGCTGCATTTCCATTCCCTGACCAACGGTTGGACGACAGATAGCTGTTGGTCCAAACCGTCACATCATCCTTGCGCTGATCAAGATCCAGGGCCATTTCGTCAAGCACTGCATCGCGTGCAAAGCGGCTCTCCCACAGCAGCGCGCTTTTGAGCGAGGCATGAACCTCACCGCTCAATTGCGAGAAGGCGCTGTTCGCAGTGGAGGAGTTCAGTGACAAGACCGCATCGTAAATCGAGTTTCCTGTCCCTAATGCTTCAACAGCAACAGCGGTTGCCCGACTGTTTGCGGTATCCGCGACATCTGCGAATGCTACACTATTGCGGTCGAACTGCATGTCTATCGTGGTGAGACCATAGGTCAACGTTGGCGTCAGGAAAGCGAAATCACTTGAAACGCTGTCGAAGGTGCCAGTGATGCGGCTTGCAGTCAGGATGGTGTAGGTGGTTGTCAGCCCGTAATTGCCGCCCGCCGCTCTAATTTCAAGTGTTCCCCCCTGGATGGAGACTGCGCCTGTCGCATCCACCCGGTCGGAGGCACCATTGGCATCGATGTCGACCTGGTAGATTGACCCTGTGCGAAAGGTCACATCTCCGTCGACGGTGAGCGTTCCCACGTCTCGCCCGGGTGAAAGTACACCGCCTGCGTTGACGAAAAGCTCGCCAATGCTCCCACTGCCTGAAAGAAGTCCGCCCTCATCGATGACGACTGCTCCGGCTACGGTTCCATCGTTGATGAGCGAACCGCCCGAAATCGTCGCTGTTCCATCAATTGTACCGGTATTGGAAAAGATGCCGTCAGTGTTGACGAGCGCGGCGATTGTTCCGTCGTTCGAGGCACTGCCAGAATTGGTAACCGTGCCTGCCACAGCGCCATTGTTGTTGATGAATTCGCCCGCCGCCTCATTA
The DNA here is from genome assembly GCF_037039395.1 of Agrobacterium vitis. Taxonomy (NCBI): domain Bacteria; kingdom Pseudomonadati; phylum Pseudomonadota; class Alphaproteobacteria; order Hyphomicrobiales; family Rhizobiaceae; genus Gillisella; species Gillisella vitis. The sequence continues at coordinate 356,158 of NZ_CP146241.1, forward strand.
GAGACGTCAGCCAATGTGGCATTGTTGACGACACGACCTCCGCTGATCGTCGTTGTACCGGTAACGGTACCGCCAGAATTGTTCGTGAAAGTGCCGCCATCGTTTTGAAGCGCGGCGACGGTTCCCGCATTGGTAACCGTGCCAGAGTTTCTTATAGTGCCAGCGGTGGCTCCCGAGTTGTTGACGAATATTGCGGCGGCAGCAACGTCCGCATCGGTAATGACGAAGTTGTTGGTGACGGTTCCGCCTGCGATTGTCGACTTACCGGTAATCGTGCCGCCGGCATTGTTGGTAAAACTTCCAGCCGTATTGGTCAGGCTCTCGATTGTCCCGGCATTCGACGAATTGCCCGCATTGACGACGACGCCGGCGATGGCGCCGCTGGCATTGGTGAATGTTGCACCTGCTGCAACATCGACGTTGTGAAGCGTGGCGTTGTTCGTAACGCTGCCACCGGTAATAGTGCTATCCCCCGTAACCATCCCGCCGACATTATTGGTGAATGTACCGGCATCGTTCTGTAGCGAGGCAATGGTGCCCGCATTGACGACGGTGCCTGAATTCCTGACCACGCCGGCTGTTGCACCGGTGTTGTTGATGAATGTCGCCGCTGCGGCGACATCGGCTTCGGTAACGACGAAATTGTTGGTGACGGTTCCACCCGAAACCGTCGTCTTTCCCAAAATCGTTCCGCCGTCATTATTGGTAAAATTTCCAGCGGTATTGGTCAGGCTCTCGATCGTTCCGGCGTTGGATGCCGTCCCGGCATTGGTAACCGCGCCCGCGGTTGCGCCGCTATTATTGACGAAGGTCCCGCCTGTGGAGATATTGACCTCATCAACAGCGCCATTGTTGGACAGCGCGGTCCCTGTCTCCACCATGGCACCGTCGAGCGTACCGTTCACGGTGACATTGCCATTGTTGAGCGTCAAGTGGCCATTGAGGTCGCCATCGATGGAGAGGCTACCACCATCAAGGCTGACATTGGAGTTCAACACCCCGCCTGCATTGACGCTAACGCTGCCTGAAGTGATTGTTGTGCCGTTCGTGGCGGTCAATGCACCTGTGTCGGTGATGGTGACGTGTCCTCCATCAACGTCAAGCTGGTTGATCGTCACGTCATTGGTGACTTGTGGAGAGCCTGTATCGACATGCGCATCATCGCCTGCCCCGGGCGCTGAAGGGATCCAGTTCGATGCATTGCTAAATTCGTTGTCAGCGTTTCCAGACCATGTCGATTGCGCAAATGAATGCGCGGGCAACACTGTGGATGCCAGTGCTGTGAACACACATAATCGGTGACGGAATGCTGGCAGCAATGGTTTCATCTCGATCGGCCAACGTTAGCGGACGCCCGTATACATCTACGGGACGGTTAACGATTGTTATCCGAGCTTGGTTAATGAAATCCTCCATCTTCGATTTGGAGATCATCTTCGATGATTTGGAGTGATCGGTCACGATGCACAACCGATCTGACGTAAGCAGCGTTAGGCTAGCCCTTGGATAGTGTTTGTGTCTTCAGCCATTTTAGCACCTGGATCTCGTCTTCATCCATCCATTGAAGAAGGCGTTCACTCGTGGTTTGCAACTTAAGGACATCACGAAGCGTACCAGCTTGGAAGCCTTCGAACACGGCGGGATGGATGTAGGAAGACCGACAGACAGACCGGGTATTGACCAGCTTCGCGGCGACTGCGTCGATCGCATCATTGAGTTGACGGGCCAGTTCGCGCTTCGTCGTGGCGGGCTCGACAGATGCAAGTGCATCCACCGCCATGCACGTTGCGCCCCACGTTCTGAACTGGCGTGAACTGAAATCATCACCTGTCATCTCTCGGATATAGGCATTCACATCATGCGACGAGATGGGTCTGCACCCGCCTTGATCGCAAACGTATTGAAAGAGATGTTGTCCTGGAAGTTCCTGTAGTTTTCGCACGACATTGGCGATCCGGCGGTCGCTATGGGCAAGGTTCCATTCCTTGCCGGATTTACCTTTGAACCGAAACTTGACGCTGCCGCCTTCGACCCTCACGTGACGACTGCGCAACGTCGTGAGGCCAAACGACTTGTTCGCCTCTGCATAGGCGGCGTTTCCTATCCTGATATAGAGGTTATCGAGCATCCATACGACAGTTGCCAGCGCCTTGTCGATGTTGAGGCCGCGCGAGCGAAGGTCGATGTCGACCCGCTCACGTAGGTCAGGAAGTCGGGACGCGAAATCGGCCAGCCGTTCGAACTTGGCCTTGCCTCGCTCGGCGTGCCAATCTCTATGATAGCGGTATTGCCGACGACCCTTGGCATCCGTGCCGATTGCCTGCAGGTGTGAGAACGGATTTGTCGAGATGACGACGTCTGTATAGGCCGGCGGTATTGCCAGAGAGTTCAGGCGAGCGATCTCATCAGCCTGGGTAATCCGCCGCCCGTCTGGGCGGTAATAGAGGAAGCCCCTGGCACCCATTTTCCGAGTGATCCCGGTTTCCAAACCAGGACCATAGACCAGCCCGGACGTGATTTTGGCCTCGGTAGCGTTTCTATCGATTTCGGTGACGATCTGGTTCATCCCGAAATAACTATGTAAAGGCCTGCGTGTTCCATTTTCAGGTTAACGCAGGCGGAGATCGGCTAGGAACGCGATTGGGCGAAGCCACCACCCCCATGGTAGCTGGCCCGATACAGCGTCGCGGACATCGTGACTTATGCCCTCAATGGGTGGTGATCAGATCCGTGAGCCTGCCATTTGCTATGCTGTAAAGGGCTACGCATGATGATATGAGATCTCATGTCAGATTAGTCCCGGCGATTTTGAATGGTGAACTGATGAGGAAAATGCCTTCGCATAAGGCTGAAAAATCTTGTCACTCCCCTCCCCTCCCCTCCCCTCCCCTCCCCTCCGCTCCCCTACCTTCTTGCCCGGAAAAGTCTAAGTTACGATCGAGAACTGAAGTTTTATTCAGGGCTCTATGGGAGAAAAATAATTTTGTAAGTCGCCCGAATTTCTGCGGATCTTCAGAGACTGATTCTACCGAGTTGATGGGGTTGTCGTGAAACTGATCGTTACCAGTGCTGTGCAAAACAGCTGTCTGGATCAGCAGATCTGCATTTTGTTCAAGCTGGCGCGGGTACCGCAAATCTGGCTAAATGTCAGATAAGAATTGTGAAATCGGCAGAAATGCGCAATGTGGCGAGGCCGCGTTAACCTTTTGCTAACCTAAAACTCCTTGCTCGAAAATCCGAATCGGCGCTATTGATTAATGGCGAAATTTTACTGGTTTCGCGAAAATTAGCGCCGATAGCAAAAAATGGGTTTTGAAATGGCGAAGACCGCCCCGAAAACTGAGGCCGTGATTGAGGGGTTGACTGCCTTGATGGAGCGTCACGCCGACGCGCTTTCCAGCCAACTGCAAGCACATCATTTGAAAGTTTTCCCCCGACCTCCGAAAAGGGGATTCGGACCTTCGGGCCGTCTGAAGCGTCTAAGTTGCTTGGCGTTGGGGAGTCTTATCTAAGGCAGATTGCTTCAGAAATGCCAGAGTTGAATGTCAGCATGAGCCCTGGGGGCCGGCGCATTTTCTCGATTGAAGATATCCACGTGATCCGCAAGCACATGGACCAGATCGGTCGCGGAAACCGTCGCTACCTTCCGCATCGTCGAGACGGCGAGCAGCTTCAAGTCATTTCTGTCATGAATTTCAAGGGTGGCTCGGGCAAAACGACCACCGCCGCGCATTTGGCTCAATATCTCGCAATGCGTGGTTACCGGGTCCTTGCTATCGATCTTGATCCTCAGGCAAGCCTGTCTGCGCTCTTTGGCAGCCAACCGGAGACGGACGTCGGTCCAAACGAGACCCTCTATGGCGCCATCAGATATGATGATGAGCAAGTGCCGATCGAACAGGTCGTTCGAGGAACGTATATTCCTGACCTTCATCTCATTCCCGGCAATCTCGAACTTATGGAATTTGAGCATGACACCCCCCGCGCCTTGATGAAGCGCAAGGAAGGTGACACGCTCTTCTATGGTCGCATCAGTCAAGCGATTGAAGACATTGCTGATAATTATGATGTCGTCGTCATCGATTGCCCTCCGCAACTCGGTTACCTCACGCTGTCAGCGTTGACGGCTGCAACATCCATCCTTGTTACGGTTCACCCCCAGATGCTCGATGTGATGTCAATGAACCAGTTTCTGGCAATGACGTCGAATTTGCTGAGAGAAATTGAGAGCGCTGGTGCGGAGTTCAAGTTCAATTGGATGCGCTACCTTATCACCCGTTTCGAACCGAGTGATGGGCCGCAAAACCAGATGGTTGGCTATCTCAGGTCTATTTTCGGGGAAAACGTCCTTAATTTTCCAATGCTCAAAACGACGGCTGTCTCAGACGCGGGCCTTACAAACCAGACCCTTTTTGAAGTGGAACGCGGTCAGTTCACGCGATCAACCTATGACCGTGCCTTGGAGGCTATGAACGCTGTCAACGATGAGATTGAATCTCTGATCAAAAAAGCATGGGGTAGAACCACATGAGCCGGAAGCATATCCTTGGCGTCTCGACGGACGCCCAAGACGTTAAGCCGTCTGACAATCGGGCAGGGAAAACGCGGTCAATGCCGCTTCTCGGAGTCACCAGAAAAGAACGCGACCCGGCAACAAAGCTGACTGCGAATATTGGAAACGCACTGCGTGAGCAGAATGATCGCTTAAGCCGCGCCGAAGAGATAGAGCGGCGTCTTGCTGAAGGCCAAGCTGTTGTCGAATTGGATGTCTCGACCGTAGAGCCATCCTTCGTGCAGGACCGTATGCCCGGTGACATTGACGGACTTCTCGAATCGATTCGCGACCAGGGCCAGCAGGTCCCGATCCTCGTACGCCCTCACCCGGATATGCCGGGGAGATATCAGGTTGGCTTCGGACATCGCCGGCTCCAGGCCGTTTCAGAATTAGGTCTTCCGGTCAAAGCGGTTGTTCGCGAGTTGACGGACGAACAATTGGTCATTGCACAGGGCCAGGAGAATAACGAGCGCCAGGACCTCACCTTTATCGAGAAAGCGCGTTTTGCACATCGCTTGAATAAGCAATTTTCACGCGAGATCGTTATTGCCGCAATGTCGATCGACAAGAGTAACCTGTCGAAGATGCTTCTGCTGGTCGACACCCTCCCCCCGGAGTTGATCGATGCAATCGGCCCCGCGCCGGGGGTCGGCCGACCGAGCTGGCAGCAACTCACGGAGTTTATCGAAAAGGCCCCCTCGCCTTCTGACGTCTCAAAATACGCGCTATCGAACGAGGTGCAAGCGCTGCCATCTGCGGAGCGGTTCAAGGCGGTGTTGGCCAGCCTTAAGCCTCGACGGGTCTCTCGAGGGCTTCCGGAAATTATGTCGACCCCTGATGGGGATAGATTGGCTCAGGTTTCGCAAAGCAAATCCAAATTGGAAATCACGATAGACAGGAAGGCGACGCCGGATTTCGCAGCCTTCGTAATGGATCACTTGCCTGCGCTTTATCAGGCGCACCGAGCACAGACCCAGAAGAAACAAGGAGAGTAGTCCGCAAAAGAAAAGAGCTCCCCCAACGTCGCCGTCGTGGAAGCCCTTCTGTCTCTCTAGCAAGAACAGAATCGCATTTCCTCGAATCCTCGTCAAGAGTTTTTGCGCCATTTTGGTGAGTGATTTTCTTTTGCCTGCTGAAAGGTGAAAGATGATGGAGACTGGAAATGTAACGACGCCCTTTGGGCGGCGGGGTATGACGCTTGCGCTGGTCCGTCGGCAAGTCGCCACAAGCGACATTAAGCCGGGCAAACATGCGGATAAGTGGAAAATATTCAGGGATACCTCAGCGGCAATGGAAATGCTTGGGATACAATCCAACAGCCTTGCGGTTCTCGATGCCTTATTGAGCTTTTATCCGGAGAATGAACTGCGGCAGGATTCGCAGCTCGTTGTTTTCCCCTCGAATGCTCAACTTGCTCTTCGGGCGCACGGGCTGGCTGGGGCGACTTTACGCCGGCATATCGCTGTGCTTGTAGATGCAGGCCTGATCGTTCGCAAAGATAGCGCCAATGGAAAACGCTACGCGCGCAAGGATAACGCCGGTCAGATCGAGCAGGCATTTGGCTTCGATTTGTCACCGCTTCTCGCACGCTCAGAAGAGCTTGCGATGATGGCGCAACAAGTGATGGCTGATCGCGCTGCATTTAGGAAAGCCAAGGAAAGCCTGACCATTTGCCGTCGAGACGTTCGCAAGCTGATCACGGCGGCGATCGAGGAGGGCGCGCAAGGCGACTGGCATGAGATCGAATGCACCTATGTATCGCTCGTGGGCAAAATATCCAGGACCCCATCCCTGTCAGAGGTTACTGCGATTTTGGATGAGATGAACAACCTGAAGAGCGATATTATTAAAAGATTGGAAAATCAGCTAAATTCAGAAAAAAATAGCGGCAATGCTGCTCAATTTGAGCAGCACATACAGAATTCAAATACCAAACACATTAATGAACTTGAACCTCGCTCTGAAAAAGAGCAAGAGGCGACCAGGGAGCAAAACAGCTCGCCTCAAAGTGTGCCGATAAAGTCGTTTCCGCTTGGAATGATTTTGAAGGCCTGCCCTGCGGTTAGCGATTACGGTCCGGGTGGGAAAATAGAAAGTTGGCGTGACTTAATGACGGCCGCAGTGGTGGTTCGATCTATGTTGGGAGTAAGTCCGGACGCCTATCAGGAAGCCTGCGAAATTATGGGTCAAGAGAATGCAGCTACCGCTGTTGCATGTATTTTAGAGCGTGCAAATTTTATCAACTCAGCTGGGGGATATTTGCGTGATCTAACCCGTCGATCAAAACAGGGAGAGTTCTCCCTCGGGCCTATGATGATGGCTTTGTTGAGGTCCAACGGACAAGTAGGTATGAAGGCGGGGTAAGGCGTTGAGAAAATCCCGTCCAGAAGATGGATTGGGATAGAAGTGTGTGTAATTGAGGGCCTGATTCGGTGGTCAGCTGACCACCGACATAAGTAATTGAAAGACCAACGTTTTTTCCATGCGGTTCGAAGCCCCGATTTTTGATGATTCCTGACGCGGAAAATGCGAATTACCGTGAAAATCATGGTCGTGGACGGGATATTGGGCCGTTGTCTTGCTCATGACAATAGAGAAAGAGCGCAGATTATCGGCGGTATCTCCAATCTGGACACGTCCACACCTCAGTTCGGGAGCGGGTCACAAATCCTACTAACATCAGGCCTGCGGCCTGTAAGCCAGGTAGTTATCCTGAATGGTGATGTGGTCGGCCAAGTGTCTGGCATCATGCCAGACACCCCAGATGAAGCTGGACACCTCTAAAAACCTCCCCATTTTCCGCGTTTCATGATTCAATCCGGCCAGTGTGATTTTCTGGGAGCGGATGATGCGTGGGCAACCGGGCTTTTGGGATTTGGATGATCGTTACGAACGGCTGAGTGCCGTCGGCGATCCGCTGGAGAAGCTCAACAGCATCATTCCATGGGCGATATTTGAAAAACCTTTAGCGAAGGCGCTGAAGCGGTCCGACGGATCGAAGGGTGGACGTCCACCATTTCCGTCGGTTCTGATGTTTAAAATCCTGGTGCTGCAAGCGCTTTATAATCTCTCCGACGACCAAGCGGAGTTTGTTATCCAGGACCGGCTGTCGTTTATGCGTTTCCTTGGCCTTTCCCTTTCGCAGAAGGTGCCGGATGCCAAGACGATCTGGCTGTTCCGAGAGAGTTTGGTGCGTGCAGGTGCCATTGATAATCTGTTTGCCCGTTTCGACAAGCATCTCTCACGTTCCGGATATCTGGCCAAAGGCGGGCAGATCGTTGACGCCACGATCATCCAGGCTCCCAAGCAACATAACAGCCAGGACGAGAAAGACGCGATCAAGGCCGGCGAAATCCCTGAGGACTGGAAGGATAAACCCGCCAGGCTGGCCCAGAAGGACCGCGACGCGCGATGGACAGTGAAGTATTCCAAGGCGAAACGGCCAACGGAGACGCCGACGTCGACGACGACTGGCCAGCACGATATTGCCATTCCAATGTTTGGTTACAAAAACCATGCAGGCATCGACCGAGCCCATGGCTTTATCCGGGGATGGACGGTGACGAGTGCGAGCGCCCATGACGGAGCCCAGCTTCGAAACGTAGTGACCAAAGACAATACCGCGTCGACGGTCTGGGCCGATACGGCCTATCGCTCCAAGACCAACGAGGAATGGTTGCAGGACAATGGCCTAAAGTCCGACATCCATCAGAAGAAGCCAAAGGGCAAACCCATGCCGGAGGCGATGTCGCGCGCCAACGGCCGTCGTTCGAAGGTCCGCTCCGCCATCGAACATGTCTTTGCGCGGCAGAAGGACAAGATGAAGCTCTTCGTGCGCACCATCGGAATCAGCCGAGCGAGGGTGAAGATCGGCATGGCCAATATCACCTACAACATGCTTCGCTATGTCTGGCTGACTGGAAAACCACGGACCGCATAACGCGCAGCTGGCCGGAAGGCCGAAATGCATGCCGCAGATGCGGCAATCATCACAAAAAATGGGCGATCATCCGCGCGAGTTCATCGCGGAAATACATCCACGGCACCATCTTGCCAACTGCGACCGGTAAATCGAGGTGTCCAGCTGGAGCCGCGACCGGAAAGTCCGGGAAGACCGAGGAAGTAGAGGCCTCTCTCACAAGAGACACCTCGATGATGTTTCGGGCGCCCCGCTTCATCGAAGGCATTCACCTTCAACCAGCTATAGTCGGACCTGAAGCCGGTGGCCCAGACGATCGTGGTGATGCCTGCGTTAGTAAGATCCAGTTCACGGATAGGATTGACAATGCAACCGGCTTTCGGACCAAGGATGCGCGCTTCCGGCTCTTCAGGAAGGTTCAGACCGTTGCATGCAACGAAAGCATCCGCCTCGTCGAGCAGTGATAGATAGTTCTGGTCGCCACGCTCAAGATTGTCACCAAGATCTTGAGCAAAGGATAATTTGCCGTCCTTAAAGCTTTCGGTCATGCCAACCAACACTATGCCCTGTGCTGCAAGACGACGGAAGTCGATCGTTTCTCCGCCTCGAGCGCCGCTGACAGCGACCGTAACATGGTTGCTCGACCGCAATTCTTGTATTTTGGCGTCCCATTTGCCGAGAACGCCGAGCCACCAAGCGCAGTCCCGACCGCGATAGCTGCGCGGAGGACGATCATGCGGGCCAACCGAAAGATAGGTCTTGCAGCCCGCACGCATTAGTTCCTCGGCAATCTGCACTCCCGAAGAGCCCGCGCCAATCACGAGAACAGCCCCCTCCCCGAGCTGATCAGGATTGCGGTAGTTGCTGGAATGCATCTGGTTGATATCGGCGGTCGGCGCAACGATTGGCGGAATGTTTGGCAACTGGAACGGACCGGTCGCCACGACTACGTTTCGGGCTTCAAACACACTGTTAGACGTTTCGACATGGAAGCCTGGACGACCGTCCAGACGCTCGACTTGAGACACCTCGGTTCCACAGCGTATTGGTGCGTTGTACTTTTTCGCATAGGCTTCAAAATAGTCAGCAACACCTTCTTTGGGAACAAACGCATCGGCATTGCCGGGAAACGTCTGGTTTGGAAAACGGTCGTGCCAGGCTGGACCGTTGGTAACCAGCGAATCCCATCGCATCGAACGCCAGCTCTCCGCGACCCTTCCCTTTTCAAGGACAAGATGCGCCACATTATTCCTGCTGAGATGTTCGCTCATAGCGATGCCAGCCTGGCCACCGCCGATGACGAGTGTATGTATGTTTTCGACAGGCATTAGTTCATCCTTGTTATGATTGAAGTGCGTGTGCTGGACCCCTTGCAGCGCAAAGGAGGCTGTAAGTGCGCGGCGTTCGAGAGACGGACCTTGAGGGTAGGGCCAGGAGAATTCATAATGATGCGGCTGTGCGTGCTAAGTTTGGCTGCATTTCCCAGTTCTCTCGTTTGTGGGCATCCAATCGAGCCGGCATCCGTTGCCTTTGTGAATGCTGCTTAGGGTAGCCTCTGGCTTCTCCTTGTACGGTCACTGCCGACGAATATCTGGCTGATGTAGGCGTTCTAAAACTCAATGATGGCCGTGAACCGAAATCTGCATGTCGCTAGATGGGGTTTAAGTTGGTATCGGCAATATAAGAACCAGAGCCCGTTTTTGGCGAGATCAACAATGCAATAAGAGACGAGGGGAGGGGAAATGATCAATCAAAAATTGGCGCACCTGGCCCCTAAGTTAGACGAGGAATATTCAACTTTGGGCAACGAGTTTGCCTCGATCAGGTTAGATCTGTGCGTCAAAGGAAGCCAACGCTGACATATGTTGGCAACGGCTTATTGCAAGCCACGAAGAGGGGCCCTGTGAATATATTGGGTTTAGGATTCCCTTAAATGGATCTCTGCTAAATTTATTCGGTATGCGTCTAATCATTGCACAAGATGAGCCGATGATGTTGAACCACCAGTTTGGCAATCGTAAAAATAGTTTTGATTTGGACGCTGCAGCCGTGCTGGATGAAGCTTGGGACCTCGCATGCACAGGTCGTTCCATTCGCGCATTTTCTTTAGCAAATTCAGTTTTGGTTTCAGCAGAACATCGAGGAGATCAAGGTCTTATAGCGGCAGTTCTCATCAATGTGCCTGGTATTGCTTTCAACTTGGCGAGACAGAAGCGGGGCTAGTCTACGCGGAAAAAGCAATTTCCCTATGGCGCCAGCTTGAAGAACCGGTGCTAGAGGCGCAAGCTCTGAGTGTCGGTGCTTGGCTGCATCTGGAACTCGGTAATTTAGAGAAGGCCGTCGAATTTGCCGCAGAAGCACTGAACATTGCCGACCAGAGCCGTAATCTTCGATCCCGGTCTTTGGCCATAAATGTCATTGGTGTGATTTTCTGGATGACGTGCCAACCATCCCTTGCTGTTGACTATTGCGCTCGTGCCGTAGAGCTCGCCCGTGAGGCATTCGATCTTACATTCGAATGTTGGTGGTTGATTAATCTTGGTGGAGCGCATGCAGAGGATGCGTACCTCGCTCAGGATGGGGATGAGCAAAAATTCGAAACGTCGATTAACAGTGCAATAGACATTACAAGACAAGCACTCAGCCTTGCTCAATCACGCAAAGACGCCTGGGCCGAGAGGTTATGTATCGCGAATTTAGCAGAATATTTTAACGCGATTGAGGATTTTTCTGCCGCTGAAATGTTGTTGGAACGGTATCGTGACGTTCCGGGAGACGATTATGTCCGGGGTGAAGGGCACTATCTGGTTACACTTGGAAGCACGCTCGTATCATTAAAACGCTATGATGAGGCCCTGGTTCCACTTGAACAGGCCCACTCGCTTGCCAGGGAAAATGTGAATCTTGATACCTTAATGCATGCCTGTTTGGCTCTGTCAAAGGCTCATGAGCATCTCGGAGCATTCGAGCCTGCGTTGGATTTTTACAAAAAGTATCACAAGCTACATCAGCAATTTACTGCGGAGCGCATCCAGCAAAATGCCCGTATGGCGGAGATCCGTTATCAAACGAAAAAACTCAAAACCATGCTTGATACAGAGGCAGAGCGTTCTGCGGAAATTGCCCGGTCATTAGAGGCCCTTCAGCAGCAAACCAATGTGCTGACGGAAGCGGCCAATACGGACCCGTTGACGGGGCTTTCCAATCGGCGGCATTTGGAGGCGATAATATCTGATATTAATATTCAGAGCACGAAGTATGCGCTGGCGATCCTCGATGTGGACTACTTCAAGAAAATCAATGACACGTTTTCTCATATTATTGGTGATCGGGTCCTAGTGCAAATTGGCACACTGATCAAAACGATTGTGAGCGAAACAGATCTTGCGGTTCGCTTTGGTGGCGAAGAGTTCGTCATACTCATGACGGACGTAACACCGAAACAAGCAGAAAGTGCTTCCGAGAAACTGCAAATGACAATTGCCGACTACGACTGGTCCAAAATAGCCGATGGGTTGAAGGTATCGGCCAGCATCGGAGTGGCAATGTCGGACGACGGAGTCGACGCCGAAACGGTTTTGCAACAGGCTGATCGGTGCCTTTATCGGGCAAAGCAGGGCGGTAGAAATAGAGTTGTTTGTTTTTTGCCATATTGAAACAGGTTGAACAAACGATGAGCAGGATCATGTCTTGAAGACATGACTCCACTCTGCTGACTGCCTCACAACCTTCTCGAGATTGCTTTTCTGTCGCTATGAATCCACGTTCGCATGGTGAGCACTTCCGCTGGAGTAAAGAGGCATGCAGACAGCCGTCCAAAGTGCGCCGTAGCGCCTCGTTTTAATGTCATCAACGGTTGAAACCGTTGATCGGTTTTCATGAAAGGCTAAAAGTTTGGGGTATGGCGCGAAAGTAGATTTCGACGCGATATGCAAGATAATCCGTTGTAATTTTCGACAGTGATGAAACGCCGTTAAGGTACGGTCTCACAGTTTGCATGATAGGGTTCTATCTGATCAGTATGGCTCCTCTCGGAGCGCCACAGGAATGTTAGCAGCGTGATATTTGATTGGCCAAATGCGCGAAATCGGACGGCAATAAACAATGAACAGACCGCAATCTGCTGCATACTTCCTTAAAACAGAATCGATTTAGGGAAGTATGCAGCAGATTAAAATGGTACAGCGCCATGCGTTTTATAAAACGCACTGCGCTGCAAACGTGCCCCAGCATATCGCTCTCACGGCTCTGTCGAATCCCTCGGCGGTAGGTTGAAGACCGTTATTGATGACGCGGCAAGAAAGTCGATCTTTCCAGCATTATTGCGGAGCGTGCTCGCCCCGGTTCCAAAGTCTGAGTCGGTCCGCCGGGCGGGGGAGGGGCGAGCTACAGCCCCGCCGCTTTTGTCAAATTGACCCTGAAGCGATCCCGTCGGCGCTGGTACCTGCGGGTCATCTCGGCTGAGGCATGACCGAGTTGCTTCTGCACATAGCGTTCATCGACTTCCGCGGAGGAGGCGAGACCGGCGCGAAGCGAATGGCCGGAGAATTTGAAGGCGCGCTCGATCTCGCTGAGATCGCCGCGAACCCCGGCAGCCATGGCAGTCCGCTTCACCAGCCTTGCCACTTCCTTATCGTTCAAGCGTTCCGGGCCAACGGACTTGCCTTGTCCGGTGACGCGGCGGAACAGGGGGCCATGGGCAAGTCTGGCAAAGGTGATCCAGGTTTCGACCGGAACCACCGGGCAGGTGGTGTCGGAGGAGCCACGGCCGATCTCGACCTCGCGCCAGCCGGTCTTGCCGCGCAGGGTGACGAGCATGCCCTTGTCGAATATTTCGATCCAGCCGCGCCCGTCTTCGGTTTGGTCAGCCTTGATGTCGAGACCAACAATCTCGGACCGCCGCAGGCCACCGGCATAGCCGATCAGCAGCATGGCCCGATCGCGCAGGCCGCGCAATGTTCCTCGATCGAGTGTCTCGATCATGGCGATAATATCCTCGGCCAGCACCGCTTCCTTCTGCACGGGTGGGCGTGCGTGGCTGTTGCGAATGCCGGCCATGACGGTGGCGATATGCCGATCCTTGCGATCGAGCATCAGCCCGCGTTGCGCGTAGTTCCAAGACAATGAGGAGAGGCGACGCTCAACGGTCGAGACAGCATTTGCCTTGGCGCCAGGTTTCGATGTGCCAAGTGCCGGTGTGCCAAGTGTCGGCGTGCCAACGGTCTCGCCTGAGGCACAGGCGGTGATATAGAGGCCAACGGTCTGTGGGTCCGGGGGGAGGGGGGCCAAATTCAAACGCCGGCACCAGGCGCTAAAATGTTTCCAATCGGAGGCATAGGCTTTTCGGGTATTGGCAGAACTTGCCGCCGCCACATAGTCGCGGGCGCGGTCCGCCAGGCTGGCGAGATGCGTTGGCATCTGCTCGTCGGTGGAGGAGAGGGGAGGGGCTTGCATCGAGGTGCCAGCGGCCAACACCTGCGGCGCGCAAACATCACCCTCAGCCGCCGTGCTGAGCGACGGCGCGCCGCTCTCCTGGCGGGGAATATCGGTGTTTTGCGCGATGATTTGGGCCATTTCTCTATAATGTACAACATGTCCGATAATGCAAGATTATCGGACATTTTTATTTAACGACAGACTGTGCGCTTTCTGTCGAAATATCTGGCATAAACTGCGCATCCAATGTATCTTCATCCGTATGGATTCACTTGCGCCAACTCCACCTCCTGTCTCGACGTGGTCGCCCCACCTGCCAACCTGGACCTTGTCGCGCACACACGACATCACCGAATCCGACGCCGCGTTTGCTGCCGGTATCGCTCTGAAATCGCTTGATGATCTGCTCCGCACCAACCCGCCATGGCTCGGCTGCTGGCGTGATCGCCTTGCCCTCAAATCGGCCGCCGTCGCTGCCAAAATGGTAGGCCGTACTGAAGAGGAAAACGCTCTCCGCGACGCGGTCTTGCTAACCGTCGCCGGCGACGATCCCGGCCCGTCCGGAAAGCTGTTTCTGGCCACACGAATGATGGCACGCCAATCCGGGACAATTGCTACCTCATTCGTCAGAGAGATCGCCGATCATTTTGGCCTTCGGTGGGACGATGGTCTTGCCTCGATCCCGGATCTGGTCGATTCTGCCATCCAGTCCGGGCGAGCAGCACCCTTCGCGGTGGCGGACGTTATTACGGCGATCTCCGCCGTTCGCCCGGATGCCGAGGTGCTGGCGCTTGGGCTGGCCGAGGCCGTTCTGGCGCATAAGCTGAGCTGGCCGAAATCCGTGCCGCTGCTGTTGCCCGAAAGGTTTGGCCCCTCGTTCCGTACCATCGGCGGACGCGGCCGGGTTCGCCCGGGCGAGCCGGCCTATCCGAAAGCAATCTGTATGGCGCTGTTCGACGGCGTCGACGCCGCGTTGCGCTCCGCCGTCGAAATCGATCGTCGTGCGGCGCGATTGCTAGTCGTGGCACCAAAACTGCGCACCAAGGGCGCCGAGCCTGTCATCCGTAGATTGCTGAACGAAGACGGCGTGCCGGCCTCAGTGCCCGGCAGCAGTCTGTCGCGCTGGGCGGCTAAACGGCTGTTCGAGCGTCTCGAAAGTTTCGAGGCGGTGCGGGAGCTGTCCGGCCGGTCATTCTTCCGGATCTTTGGGTTGTGACGATGGCCGAGTCTCCTGCAGCCAAACCAAACCGGCGGAAGGCGAACGCCGCAGACGAACGTCTGTTTGATCGCGAGCTCGAAGAGCTGCCATCAGATCTACGCTGGCGCGAATGGATGCTGCGTGTGGAGGCGGTGATCTTTGCTTCTGCCGAACCTGTTAGCCGCGAGACGCTGGCGCGGGTGGTAGGAAAGGACTGCAGCATCGATCTGCTCGTTGATGATCTGCGCGAGGAACTCAGTTCCCGGCCCTATGAGCTGGTGTCGGTCGCCGGTGGTTGGCAGCATCGAACCCGTCCGCGGTTCGCCGAGACGATCCGGGCTTCTTCGGCGCCGACGCGGGGAGGGGCGGCGGCGCTGTCGGAGTTCGAGGCGCTGGTGCTGATGGCGGTGGGATATTTCCAACCGGTGACCCGTGGTGAACTGTCCAAGATCTTCGGCAAGGAAGTCAGCCGCGATGTGATCGCGGCGCTACGCGGCGGCGGCTTCATTGCATCCGGGCCGCGCAGCCCAACACCGGGCGCGCCCTATACCTATGTGACAACGCCACACTTTCTCTCGTCATTCGGCATGGAGACGCTGCGCGACCTGCCAAACATCGAAGCGCTTGAAGATGCGGGTCTGCTCAGCCGTAAGAGCATCCAAGTGGTAGACCTGGCTTCGACAGGCGACGACGAGGATGAGTGAGAGTGGAGCCGCGATCCGCCCAAATTGTCTGGTATTCAGAATTTTCAGTGGATGTGACGAATGTTTCAATGGAATCTTGGCTCGGGCACTGTGGCGAGCGCGGCAACGGGCGCGCGGGGTGTTTGTCCCGCACCCGAGACAACATCTGTGAGGGCACCTGGTAAATGGAAGCGCGTGACGTCGGGACGATCGGCGAAGACCAGTTCGTCAGTTGGTGCCAGCCAGAAGGTTTCAGGGCACAGAAATCACGAGTTGACCGGCTGGGCTGGGACTTCCTTCTCGAACGCGAGCCGGTACGCACGGCGGATACGCCGCTCGACGGGCAAAATAACCTGCCGAAATTCCTCGTGCAGGTCAAATCCACCGATCGCCCAGGGGAAACACCGCGCATCAAACTGTCCGCGCTCAAGCATCTTGTCGACGCCGATTTGCCGGCGGCAATCGTCATTCTTGAGTACGGAAACGCTGCACGGTTGCCGAGGCGCAACCTGATTGTGCCGGTCGATGCGCAGATCATGTATCGGACGTTGCACCGCGTCCGGAGAGAGGAGGCCCGCGGCAACCGAAAAATTCACAAGGTCACTGTCCCGGTTCCACTCGAACGTGCCATCGAACTGGGTGCTGCGGGAGAAGGCTTGTCAGACGCCCTCGACGCGATGGTCGGCGGGTCGTTCTCCAGTTATCTCAAAAACAAAATCCAACAGCGGCAGACCTGTGGTTTCGAAGACGGTTCGATCACCGGTCACTTCCTGATTCCTGGCGAGAACGCCGAGGAAAAGGTCCATAGCCTCTTTCTCGGCAAACGGCGGGAGATCGATGTGGTGGACTTCACCGTCGAACGTCGGCGGTTCGGGATCCGCCTCGACAACGATATCGATTTTTTCCGTGAAGCGGTTCTGGAGTTTAACGCGCCCTCGCTGATGTCGGTTTCGATCGAGCTGGAAGATCTGGAAGATGGTACCTGGACGAAATTTCCGGTTGATATGTTCGCTGTCCCGCCGTTCGTGGAGGGCAGTCAATAAGGCCCCGACCCGCTTTGCAAACGCGTTCTTCGAGATAACCCTCGATTTTGAAAAGGAATGGGCAGGCATAGTCTTTGACTACGACGGATCGCGCTCCGTTCCATTGAGCGAAGCGGTGACGATGGTAGAGGTCGGCGCCATATTGGCGCGTCCGAAGAAACGGGTCAAAATCGAGTTCGCCGGCGGAGCCGTTGAGCTCCCGGCCGCCGATGGGGAGGAGGGTCCGTTCCACAATTGGATACCGGTTGCGCCCATGCTGCGTCGGATGGTCTCGGCAATCGAGAGGCACACGCGCGGTAATGAACCCGCTGTCCTGCTCTCGGACTTCTACGCCTGGATCGAAAAACACCAGCAGCTACTCGCGCTCGGTTCCGTTCCAGGCGCAAACCTCTTCTTTCCTAGATGGGAGGACGATGCCGTCATCGACGATCAGGACGTGGTCCTTGCGCCTTTGACGCTGCAATTGGCTGGTACGCAGTACACGGTTTTGATCGAGGTGCTGATAGAGACGAAGGACCGGAACCCAGATGAAATCCGGATCGTTGGCGGGCAGCCCCGCGTGATCGATGACATCGCACGTTCTCCAGGTTCGAAGACCGAGGATTTTATCAATCGCGCGGTCGAATTTTCTAAGCACCATCGCAAGGCTAGGGGGCCGGCGCTTGTGCTGGGTGCTTTCGAGGATTGGGAAATCGGATAGTTTTCAGGGTGGATAGCGATTTCAGCGGATGTTGAAAAATCTAATTCTAATGAAAAACCTTGACTAATTTCACTAGTGATAGCATTTTCAGCGAATGTTGAAAGCGCCAAAATCTGTGAAAGACCTGGAAATCCGCGCAGCGGAGGCAATCGGCGCGCTGTTGCGCCGGGTGTCCGTCATAAACGTCGAAAAAATCGAGCTTACCGAACCCGGATCCAGTTTCGATATCCTTTCCGAGCTTCGGCTCGACGGCGAACGGCGGTTCCTGGCCTGCGAGGTCAAACCGGTCGGGCAGCCCCGGCATGTCCGCGCGGCACTTCTGCAATTGCGCAAAGCGGCAGGAGAGTTGGATCCACCTGCCATGCCGGTCTTCATTGCGCCGTATCTTTCCCCGGAAGCGCAAGCTTTGTGCCGGGAATTCGAGGTGGGGTATCTCGATTTTGTTGGCAACGCCTGGATGGAATTCGACAGCGTTTTTATCGAACGCCAGGTCGATACGAAGCCGCCAGCGATCCAGCGCAGCCTCAAATCGGTCTTCAAGCCGAAATCGGCACAGGTTCTAAGGGTGTTGCTGCGAGATCCCGGTCGGGCATGGCGTGTCGTGGATCTGGCCTCGGCGTCGGACGTCAGCCTCGGCCATATCAGCAACGTTCGTAGCGAGCTGGTGGATCGCGAGTGGGCGGAAATCACCGGCGACGGCTTGCGCCTCACCCGGCCCGACGATTTGCTCGATGCGTGGCGCGATGATTACGATGCACCCGCAGGGGAGCACATGTCTTTCTACACGACGCTGCATGGCGCCTCATTCGAGACCGCCGCGCGCACCGCGCTGAATGCGGAGCTTGGTCGCCCGCGCGCAATCTTCGCATCGTTCTCGGCCGCTCACTGGTTGGTGCCCTACGGGCGCGTGCCAACGCAATATTTCTACGCCGATGAACGGGGCGTTGAGCGCTTGCGTGACGTCCTCAAGCTCTCGCCTGCCAGATCGGGCTCGAATGTCGCCGTCACGGTGTTGAAAGAACAAGGCCTGTTCGGCGACGCCGTCGAGCCTGCCCCGACGGCAGTCTGCACAAGCCCCGTTCAGACCTATCTGGACCTTGCCGCTGCTGGCGAGCGGGGACGGGAAGCCGCGGAGCATTTGAGAAAGGAAGCCCTCGCATGGAAAAAATAGTGCCGCCCGATCCTCAATCCGCCGCAGATTACGAGGATCGTACCACGAAGGCCGTAAAAGGTGTCCTCCTTGAGATTGGACAGATCCTCGGCAGCTTCAAGGGCAAGTTCGCCGTGATTGGCGGCGCCGTGCCATGGCTCCTCCTCGACAACGAGGACATGCCTCACGTTGGAACACTCGACGTCGATCTCGGTCTCGATGCTGAAGCGCTCGGTGACGGGGAGTACGTCACTCTCGTCGAAGCGCTGATGGGGAACGGCTACAAACAGCGCGAAGAACTGAGGCGTTTCCAGCTGGTGCGGGAAGTCCCGGTCGGCGACGGAGGCGCACCTATCGACATCGTCGTCGACTTCCTCATGCCTCGCCATGCGGAGATTGTGAAGAACAGTCCTCCCATCCTCAAAGACTTCGCTGTTCAGAGAGCCGACGGAGCCGATCTGGCGTTACGCTTTTATCAATTGGTGGCAATCAGCGGGGACATGCCGGAGGGCGGGACCAATCGTGTCGAGGTTGCTGTCTGTTCGATCCCGGCGTTGCTGGCAATGAAGGGCTACGCGCTGAATGGCAGGCACAAGCAAAAGGACGCCTATGACATTTACTATTGCATCCGCAACTATCCCGACGGGATCGAGGCGCTTGCCGAGGCCTGCCGCAGCGTGCTGGCGGAGAAGGGCGGCGCCCAAGGCTATCAGTTCATCTCGGACAAGTTCGACACGCCTGAAGGATATGGCGCAACGAGCGTCAGAAAGTTTGTCGCTGAGACCGCGATCCTCGATGGACGCACAGAGGAGCAGTGGCAGCAGGATGCGTTCGGGCAGGTCGATGCCTGGCTGCGGGCGCTTGGGCTGCGAGGATGATCGCGATGGGCTGCCGTCCTCACAAACCAGGGTTCTGGCCACCATCGCCCACGAGGGCGGTGGTGATAATGTCCTTTTGTCGCCGCTGAAGTTCCGAAGTGCGCGTTCCCTTCGGCGTTGCAAAGACCATCTCCGTCGGATACTCCAAAACCGCTAGACTTATCTTCAACCTTTATTTGCAATCCTCCTTCCATGCTGCCACGCGATTACAGACTGCACGAGCTGAATGAGGACGAGTTTGAAAAACTCGTTGTGCGTATCTGTGTCCGGTGGCTTGGAGAGGGCGTTTCTCCCTTTGCGCCCGGCCGCGATGGAGGGCGCGACGGCAAATTTTGCGGCACTGCCAATTCCTTCCCCAGCATGGCCGCGCCGCTCTCTGGCCATTGCGTGCTGCAGGCCAAGCACATCAGCGCCCCCAACAAATCGTGCTCGGACTCCGATTTCGCGACCCTGCTCGGCAAGGAACACGCCAAGATCAAGCGTCTGAACGGCGAGGCTATCTGCGACCACTATCTCGTCTTCACCAATCGGAAGTATTCCGGCGGCGCTGACGAAAAGTACATGAAGGACCTTCTGGTGCTTGGCGTCACGTCTGCGCATATCATCGGCGTCGAGCGCCTTCATCTCGCATTGGACGACTTCGCCGACATCCGCGAGACCCTGCCCAATCGACTCGATTCGTCACCCTTCAGGTTCGAACCGGACGACCTGGTCGAGGTCATTGGCGCGCTTAACGCGTATACGAAGGACGACGGCGACAGCGCATTTCAAAGCGCCTTCGACTTCGAGAAACTCAAGATGCCGTTGAAAAACAAGCTCAACGGGGTCTCAGATGCCTATTATCAGCAGGTGATCGTCGCGCAATCGATGCCGCATTTCGACCGCGTTGCCCAGTTTCTGCAAAACCCGCGTAACCAGGACTTTGCCGCCCTCTACCATGATTCCGCCGACGAGCTTAAGCAGAAGATTATCGCCAGGCGAGAGCAGTTTGGCGCTTTCGACGATATCTTCCTGTTCATGTACGAGCAAATTCAGCAAAAGAGAGAGGCACTCAAGGGCAAACGACGCCTGATCACCATCCTGCTGCACTATATGTATTTCAATTGCGATATCGGCATCAAGCAACTGGAGGAGTGCGACGATGTCGTCCACGCTGACGCCTAAGAAGCACCTCAATCTCGATACGTCGCTGCTGCGCGTTTTCGCGCTCATTCTTCGGGAGCTGCAGAAACGTGGCGTGTGCGAGTTCGAGAAATTGCGCTCAGTCGTCATCCGTCGCGTCGGCCCCGACGGCGAACTCTCCTTCTTGCCAGCGCTGGATCTCCTATTTCTTCTCGGACGCGCCGAATACCACCTCAAGAACGATACGCTCGAATACAAGGCGGACTGACCATGCAGATCAGCCAACTTTATTCGAACCTTCCGGACATCCTCTCGCCCATCGTCTTCAATCACGGAGCCGATGCCAGCCGGCTCAACGTCGTGCTCGGTGAGGTCAAACATCCCAAGGATCGGAAGAAGGATTCGCATAATCTCGGTAAGACGACCCTTCTTCATCTTATCGATTTCCTGATGCTCAAGGGCTGGTCGCAGGACAGTTTCCTCTATCGACATCGTGATCGTTTCGCCGACTTTGTCTTTTATCTGGAAATAGCCCTGAACAGCGGCGGCTACGCCACGATCCGGCGGAGCGTGTCGGCGCCGACGCGGGTCGCTCTCTCGCGTCACGACACGCCGAAAGCGGATTTCAACGATGTCGCCGACGACGCCTGGGATCATCCGGATCTGCCGATCGACGAAGCCATCAAGCTCCTTGACGCATGGCTCGATCTTCGCGCGCTGAAGCCCTATGACTATCGTAAAGCGATCACCTATTTCCTCCGGGCCCAGGGTGATTGGAGCGATGAGCTTCAGCTGCAGAAATTTCAGGCAGGACGGGATCTCTATTGGAAGCCGTTTGTCGCCCACCTATTTGGCTTTAATCAGACGCCGATCGTTCGCAAATACGAGCTCGATGAACTGATCCAGAAGCTCCAGGAAAAACAGGGTGAACAGCAAGCCGAGGTTCAGTTCAGAGAGGAAGACCTTCCAAAGCTGGTCGCGGAGCTCGGTGTTCTTCATCAACAGGTTGATGACCTGGAGGAGCAGCTCGATGCGTTCCGTTTCGATGATGAAGAACGCCGGATTATGCGTGATCTCGTCGAGACAATAGAAAGTGACATTGCTGAGCTGAACCAGCAGATCTACAATGCGCGTTACGATATCGGCCAGATCGACAGTTCGCTGAGCCACAAGGACAAGTTCGACCTCGACGAAGTCCAGTCGATCTTTACAGAAGCGCAGCTCCATTTTCCGGCGCAGTTGAAGAAGCAATATGGCGAACTGGTTGAGTTCAAAAAAAAGTCACGCATGAGCGTAATGCGGCGCTGCGTAAGCGGCGTAAGGATTTGGAAGCCGAGCTCGCCTCTGCGGAGGAACGAAAGGCGTCCCTTGACGACCGGCGTGTGCAACGGCTCAAGCTTCTCCGATCGACGGACACCTTCGATAAGTTCAAAGTCTTGCAGAAGGATGTCGCGCGCCAGCGGGCCCAGCTCGTCTACATGGAGGAGCAGCGCAAGAAGCTTGAAATCGTTGTCGAAACTGGCGTCACGACACGAACGTAGTGAATCTGTCCGACTTTTGAGAACATATCCGGAACTCAAATCGGTTTAACCGTAGAGGTCGTTGTTTTTTCGGCCCTGAGAGCTTCGTAGAGGGCGGTTTTCCCGATTTTCACGCGGGCCGCAGCTTCCCGGACGTTCAAACCAGCCGCCAGATGCTGGCGGGCTTTGGCAAGTTTGTCCGGGGTTACGACGACTTGTCGGCCACCGCGTCGGCCGCGTTCCTCTGCGGCTTGCAGACCGGCACGTGTTCGTTCTCGGATCAGATCGCGCTCGAACTGTGCCAGCGCGCCGAACAGGTGGAAGACCAGGCGACCGCCGGATGTCGTGGTGTCGATGTTTTCGGTGATGGATCGGAAGCCGACGCCTTTGGCTTCCAGTTCGGTGATGATCTCGATGAGGTGCTTCATCGACCGGCCGAGGCGGTCGAGCTTCCAGACTGTGAGCGTGTCGCCGTCGCGAACGTAGCGGATCGCCTCAGCCAATCCGGGCCGGTCAGTCTTGACGCCGGATGCCTTATCCTCGAACAGCCTTTCACAACCTGCTTTGCGCAAAGCATCGAGTTGCAGCGCTGTGTCCTGCTCGCCGGTGGAGACTCTTGCATAGCCGATAGAGGTCATGAGACGTGGTTTGTCCGTTTTTCCGTTGAATTCGGACATTGTCCGATTTGCCGTTTCATGACAAGGTTTGCGGACAAAAACTGTGGATGCCGCGAAACGTTCGTTTGTCGGACACGCATTTTCCGTTTCGCTGCACTCTCCGCGGCGAAACGGGAAGATCAGAGAATGGCGAGAAGAGCCTTACTGAGCGAGGCATGGTGGCAACAGGCGACGATCATCCCGGATAACGAAAGGGAGATCGCCAAACATTACACGCTGGATCGATCGGATCTCGACCTGATCATGCGACAGAACAAGGCCTCGAACAGACTGGGCCTCGCCTGTGTTCTGGCCACGCTACGACACCCTGGCCGACCGCTTGCGGATGGCGAGGTGCTGCCGGCTGGCGTCTTACGATTTCTGGCGCGGCAGATCGGCGTCGATCACCATGAGATCGGTCGTTATTTCGAGCGCCCACAGACGCGGCGCGAGCATCTAGCCCTGCTTCTCGACAGAATGCAGATGCGTCCGTTTGTGCCTTCGGACGTGCGGGCACTCACAGGCTGGTTGACACCTGCCGCGCAAACCCTGCGCCAGGCCGATGTATTGGCGGATATGGTCGTGGAAGAACTGCGACGCAGCGGAATTCTCTTGCCAGCGCGGCCAGCGCTCGAAGCCATCATTCATGTGGCGATCAGGCGCGGCATTCGTATTGCTCATCGGGCCTTGGCCGGCGGGATCTCAGAAGGCCAAAAGCTCGATCTGGACAAGCTTCTCGATCCGCGTGAGGGGACAAGCGTGACCATTCTTGCCTGGGCGAGAACGCCGGCATTGTCTCCAGCCGCCGTCAACCTCGACAGAATTGCCGAGCGCATTCGCTTTCTCCGGTCTCTGAACTTGCCGACGACGTTGATGGATCGAATTCCGGCCAAGGTCTTTAACGAATTTGCTGCAGAGGGGACGCGAATGAGCGCGCAGCATCTGCGCGACCTTAACACCGAACGCCGACATGCTGTCCTGGCTGCAACAGTGCTCCACCTTTCCCGCCATCTCACCGATTGCGCGATCGACATGTTCAAGAAACTCATGGGCATGCTGACGCGGCGAGCCAATAACCAGGCGGCGGCTCGCGTCATCCGATCCGTTCGGGAAGTGCAGACGCCGTTGAAGGACGTTTCAAAAGTCTGCCATGCGATCATCAAGGCCAGAGAGAAGGGTGAGGACATGGCCAAAGCGCTTGATCTGGTCATCCAGTGGCCAGCTTTTACAACCAGTGTCCAGGCGGTCGATACGCTGATCGCGCCGGATGTTATCGACGGTAAAATCGAAATGCTCCAGCGCTATCCGACGATCAGGAAACTGGCGCCACAGTTTCTCTCCACTCTCGTGTTCCGCGGTCACGCAGTGGCGGCGAACCTCTTGCGGGCGCTATCCGTGGTCGCGGGTCTATATAGTACGGGCAAAAGGACCATTCCCGACAAGGCACCGATCTCCTTTGCGCCGAAGGGCTGGATGCCTCTCATACTCAAAGATGGAAAGATTGATCGCAGGGCTTATGAGCTTTGCCTGTTCAGCGAATTGAAGCGCCGGCTCGATGCGGGCGATGTCTAGGTGGAAGGAGCCAAACGCTTCCAGTCTTTCGAAAGCTTTCTCATTCCCACGCCGACATTCGAGCTGATGCGTGAGGAAGGACCGCTTCCAATCGCCGTTGATACCGATGTCGAGACGTATCTTCGCCAACAGTGCCAACTGCTGAACGATGGACTGGCTGACCTCTCGCGTCTGGCCGCAGCCGGCGAGCTCGACGATGTAGAACTGACCGGGGCGGGGTTTAGCGTCACGCCGCACAAGGCTATGTTTCCGGATATCGCCAAGTCGCTGAAGCTAAAGGTGGAAAGCCGTCTGCCTGCGATCCGCATCACTGACCTTTTGCTCGAGGTTGACGCCCGAACGGAATTTTCGAACGCCTTTACCCATTTGCGCAGCGGTCGGACGGCTGACAACAAGCTTGCGCTCCTCACCGCCATCCTGGCGGACGGCATCAATCTCGGTCTCACGAGAATGGCGGACGTTTCCCCCGGCATTACGATGCGCCAACTCGCCTGGGCGCACGATTGGCATATTCGCGAGGAAGGTTACACGGCCGCGCACGCCATTCTCGTCAACGCGCAGAGGCAATTGCCTCTGGCAAGCTTGTGGGGCGATGGAACAACGTCATCCTCCGATGGCCAATATTTTCCGGCGGGCGGACACGCCGAGGCGATCGGCGACCTCAACGCCCGCTATGGTCCCAACCCCGGCGCCAAGTTCTACCGGTTCACCTCTGACCAGTACGGCGCTTTCTACATCATCGCCATGAATGCCAATGCGAGCGAAGCCATCTATGTCCTCGACGGGTTGCTCTATCATGGCAGCGATCTCGCCATCGAAACCCACTATGTCGATACCGGCGGGGTAAGCGATATGAGCTTCGCCCTTTGCCATCTCGTTGGTTTCCAGATTGTACCCCGCCTGCGCGGTCTCAAGGATCGCAAGCTCTATCTCTTCCCAGGCGACACGCCTCCCGAAAACCTTGCATCGCTCGTTGGCGAGCCCATCAACGTCGAGCGGATCAAGGCAAACTGGAACGACATCCTGCGGCTGGTCACGACGATCCGGTCTGGGCAGGTTCGGCCTTCGACCCTATTGGCAAAGCTGTCCGCATTCCCACGCCAGAACGGACTGGCGTTGGCGCTACGCGATCTCGGTCGCATCAATCGGTCCATCTTTCTGCCCCAGTGGTGGCAGAGCCCCGAAATGCGCAGGAACGCGACGGCCGGCCTCAACAAGAGCGAATCCCAGAACACCTTGGCCCGTGCGCTGTTCTTCAACCGTCTCGGAGAACTGCGAGACAGGACCTTCGAGAGTCAATTCTACCGGGCGTCCGGGCTGAACCTGCTGATCAATGCCATCGTCTACTGGAACACTCTCTATCTCGAACCGGCCTTCGCCGAACTCAACCGGGAGGGTATCGCAACGCCGCCCGACCTAGTCAAACACATCACCCCGCTCGGGTGGCAGCACATCAGTCTCACTGGCGATTACATCTGGACCTCGACGGAAAGCCTCGATCTCAGGCCGCTACGGCGCGAAACATCCATCCTCGCAGCGTGATCACCATACGTTCTCAAAAGTCGGACAGATTCAACACTTTCGTGTCGTGACGCCATCCAATGCATGTATGGCTTCACCAGCGGTGCCCGCGATGACCTTCTGATGAAGCGGCGCATAGCGATCGGTGATCGTTGTGTAGATTTTCACGATTGGATCACGACCATAGTGTCCGTTGATTGTACCGCCAGCTTCACCCGGACCACCGAGATAATAGGCCTGACCATCGGCGGAAGCGCGCGCGCCTTCGCCAAACCAGACCGATAGCGGCTCGGCATGAATTGCATCCGTCATGCTCGCCAACGCGGCGCGGTAGGTGTCTTCTCGCATATGCCATGTCTGCATACGCAGCAACGCCCGCCGGGTGACCGTACCGCACATTTCAGCCATTCGTGACAGGCCGAGATTGGTCGCTTCGGCTATCAACGTGGCCATGAAGGCGCGGTGATCCACAGGTGGCAATCCGGTGGAGACATGAGAGAAATGCTCGGTGAAGTCGGTCCAGTGGTTGACCTGATCGAGCAGGTCGGTAATCCGCACACGCGGCATCATGGCGTATAACCTCGCCGTGAAGGCACGCGTTTGTTCCTGCTCGTTGTCGCCTCTGGGCTCCTTGGGGAAGCGGAGCTTTCCATCGGCGAATAGCGCTGCATCCTTGCCAGACAGATGACGTTCCGTGTTCAGAAGATTAGCATCGAGCGCAGCCATACGGTCTGCAAGATAGTTTTCGGCATTGAAAGTGGGAACCGGAGCGACCGGTTGCGCCGGAGTTGCCGGCGAGGCGGGTGCGAGAAGCTTTTCGAGCGGGCGGTGAATTCGCGATGTCTCGACCCACACGCTGCCGCTCGCAAGCGCATTGGCCAGGATGAAGTAGGTGGCCAGTTCGTAATAGGAGCGGTCAATGGAATTGTCGGTAAAGACATGTCGGGACCAGCGCCGCTCCAGATGGCCGAGCGGAACCTCGGCAGGTAGCGGTTTACGACGGTCACCACCAATCCCGCCCAACACTGCGATTGCGGCAAGGAGCGGCTGCACGGCGGGGCCGCCGTCAAACGCAAAACTGCTCAGGAACCGGGCACCGATTTTCTTGAACACGTGGTATTCGGGTGCAAGTTCGCCGAGAACGTCCGGCCTTCCTGGGCGAAGTGTTCGTCGGATGATAGCCGCATCGTCTGCGATAGTATCCAGGGGCGCGATCACAGCGACGGCAGCAGTGACATCAGCTTCGGATCGCACAGCAGTCACCACAGCATCAAGTACTTTGGCTATCCGAAGAAGCCGGACCCGCCCCTGTTCCGCAGATGCTGCTATCGTTTCCTCAAGCCGCTTTTTGGCGCGTAAATTGGCACGCCCAACGAGCGACTGAAACATCGACAACGCCGCATCGGTCAAGGTAGTAGCCAACTCGCTCAAGGTCGCCATCATGACCGCATATCGGCGTGGTGCATTCATCTGCTGGAACGCTTGCGCCGTATAGAGGCCTCCTTCTCTTGCCATTTGAGCCATGCGGTGATTGAGGTGGAGAGGCAAGCGCGCCGGTACATCACCGACAATGTTGCGGACAAGCTCGAGCTTGTCGAGAATCTCAGCCAGCGATCGTGCACCTACACCTCCAGCCGGCGCACGCAGCCATGACAAGCGACTTTGCTGGCGATGAACCTTGGCGGATAAAAGCACGTCCATCTGATCGCATTGTGATGGAGATAGAAGCGCGCCGATCTCGGCAATCGCTGCGAGATCAGCAGAATGCATCGCCGTGGCGGCTAAACGTTCGACGACGCTGATACCTGGAATAATGATCCTTCCGGACCGCATCCGTTCGATCAGTCGATCGAGAAGCACCCGGCCATCGGTCAAGCCGACAGCTTCGTCTTGAGCCCAAGCGGTAAGCTCGTCCCGTAATGGGCGGCTCAAATCGCGGAAGCCGTGGCGCAGCTTGATCGAGGTCAGCTGTTCGTATCGCGTTGCGCCGCGACGGGCAAACATCGTGATGACATCAGCGTCGGCCTGAACCTGCTCCGCAATATGATCGAGCATGATGCCTGGCAGCAGTTCGCCGCGGCTGAGATACCGACCAGGGAACCGCAGGCAGCAAAGTTGGAGCGCATAGCTCAGCCGGGTCTCCGGCGTTCGGCATTGATTGACGGCGGCAAGATCATCTGGGGTGAGCATATGGTGAAGCAAGAAGCTCAGCTTCCGTCTCCGGCAATGTCAGCAGTGCATCCCTCTGTTTCTTGGTCATGGAAATTCGTGGTGGCATTCCAATTCCTTTCAAAAATTACTTGCCTTACGAGACAATATTGAAAGAGGATTGTGAAAGGAGTTTCATCCTGTTTTGCCAGCAAGATCGGCGAAGTTCCGCAAACGACCGTTTATGAAAGGACCTTGATGCTGATCGGCTACGCCCGGGTGAGCAAGGGAGACGAACAATCGAACAAGGCGCAAGGACGTGCCCTGTCCGAAGCTGGCTGCAAGCGCGTGTTCGAAGAGAAAGCTTCCGGCGGGCGATGGGACCGGCCTGAATTGCACCGCATGCTCGATCAACTGCGCGATGGCGACACCGTTGTTGTCTGGAAGCTGGATCGTCTGTCACGCTCGCTGAAGGATGTGCTGCACCTGATGGATCGTATTGCTGCATCAGGTGCCGGTTTCCGGTCCCTGACGGAGGCGATCGACACCACGACACCGGCTGGGCGCATGATGATGCAGATGGTGGGCTCTTTCGCCGAGTTCGAGCGCGCCATGATCCGGGAGAGGACCACATCGGGTCTTGCCCAGGCACGTGCCGAAGGACGAATTGGGGGACGTCGTAAGAAGCTTGACCCGAAGAAACGCCGGGAAATTGCCGAGAGCGTCTTGTCAGGCCGCAAAAGCGGCGCCGAAATGGCGAGACTTTACGACATCAGCGAACCGACGGTTTCGCGCATTGTCGCTGAACATCGCCAGAATATGGAGACCATCCATGCCGACTAGCCATGATCTTAAAGGTCTGATGAAGTTCCTTGCCCGGGAAGAATGGCGCGAATGCTTCGACGAGGTGTTTGCTGGCCATTTCGGGCCGGTGCTGGAAGCTGGCGACATGGACTTCGAGGACCTTGCCGAGATCATTGGTGACGACTGGGCTATGACGCTCTGGGGTTGCGCTTTCGAGGATTTCCTGACCCAAGACTTCGAGGTCGAGGGCGGCAATATCGTCGACGAATATCTCAAACGTCGCGGCTGGAAGGAAAATGCTCAGGTAAAGGCTTACATAAAAGCGCTGAGGACTTCTGTGATGAGCCTTTATGAAGTCAGCGAGATCATTCCGGGTAAATCGCTCACCGCGCGAGACCTCATTCGCGGCGGTGAGCCAATCGCGGTCAGTGAGGGAACAGCGACCCAAACGCTGAAACAATGGGACCGGATCGCAGCCCGCATCGTACCCGTCATGGGCAAAAATGTCTTTGCCGGAGGGCTTCTGCCGTTCACGCCGCAGGCTGCCGATGCGCTGTCCGATGGCCTGCGACAGATGTTCGGCAAAAAGAATACGAAGAAACTGCCGGTCATCAAGGACGAGGAACTTCAGTCTGCGGCACCCATGTTCACGCTGTCATGGCTGTTCGATACGATTGAGCGCGCTATGGGGCTGCCTTCAATGCAGAACGCAGACGGTGAGGAGCTCATATTCTACGACGTCAGGTTTCCGCTCGCTTCCGGAGTTACCCAGAAGGATGTTGCGGCACGGGTGAGCAACATTCCCGGCGTGGAGCAGGAAGATGTAAAATTCTGGAACTGGCTCGAGCAAAAGCCGAAGCATGGTGCCGGCAAGCGAGCTAGACCGTCCTCCGACGCCACGATGGACAACGGCGCGCGCGTGCTGGGAAATATCGAGTTAAAGGGAAAATTCCTCCATCTGTCGACCAACTCGGCCGAACGCGCTCAAATGGGAACGATACTGATCCAGCAGGCTGTCGGAGATCTCGTCCGCGTTCCGCTGACCGAAATCCGCACTGTCGAACAGATGATGGCTGAGCGACCGACGAATAAAGAAGAAGACCCTGCGTCTGAAATCCCGCCCGAAATCGCCGAGCATGTCATTCACCAGTTCATGGACCGGCAATATCGTGAAACTCTTGATCAACCAGTGGGTATGCTCGGCAACAAGACGCCGCGACAGGCCGCAAAATCAGCCGCTGGTCGCAAGAAGGTCGCCGAATGGCTCAAATATCTCGAGAACCAGTCGTCCCGGCAACCAAATCCGGCAGATCCTATGGCGACATACAGTTTTGAGTGGATGTGGCACGAACTTGGCGTCATCAATCTGCGCCAATAACCGCTATCGTATATCTGTGTCCCAATAATGTACTGGGGCCCATTACGGCATCTAGGAAAGCCACGCGCAACCGCGATGTCGGATTTGGTCTCTTGGGTCAGCCACTAGGTGCGATAACCATAGGGACTTGTGATCTCCTTCTCCTCTATCCGTTCACACAAAAGCACGATCGCCCGAAAACATAAATTTTGGTCGGTTGAACTAATATCGCGCTGCATTTGTAATTGTGCATCGCTGACGTTGCCGGCTCACACGCCTATGAAAGCTTCCATCCCCTTGTCCGTCTGAGCAATCGGGGCGCTGCGGCACGACCCTTGCTTATGGTGGACGCAGCCTACCTGTTGGCGCAATGTCGAAAAGCGTATAAGCGATTTGGGTAGGGAAGCACATCAGCCGTGCGGTACGCACTGTCAGCACCCGACGGTTCATGCTGAAGCTTTTCGGGATGACCTAAAATGAAAAATGCCACTGAAGAATATATAATGGATATGCGCATGAAACAGTCGACTGCGTTTCAAATATCGCCGATGTCCTGGATCTTACGAAGACGACAGCCTTTGAGGCGTTACGAACACACACTTAAATCTCCGCGGCGCCCGCCACGGCAGTGCTCGCCGCTCGTAGCATAGTAGCTTGCTCAGGCGATGCATGATCAGCCATTTTGTCTATGCTGGCGATTTCGTTTCTTTTCGATACAAACCGCGATATCCTGACCATTGCGATCCTACAAGCCACCACGCGCAGTCAAACAACACTCGGCGACTGGAAACATCGTTGGAATGCCAGGGCTGTGTTTCATTTGAAACAAACTGAGTCGACGTCTGTGATTTCAAACCCATTTACAAAGCCTACCGTGCGGCCTAAGAGTCGGACTCGAAAAGCCTTCAATGATATCGATACCTTGCAAGGCGCCGAGTGATCAGGCGAATGTGGGCGATCATGATCCATGCCTGTGAGGAGGCGATGGACTTTTCTACGTCTTTTGCCAGTCTTCGGCATCTGCCAAGCCAGGCGAAGGTCCGCTCGACGACCCAGCGTCGTGGCAGCACGTCAAAGCCTTTCGCTTTGTCCGAGCGCTTGATGATCTCGACCGTCCAGCGCCCGATCTTCTTCAGTCGCCGCTTCAGCTTGTCGCCTGCATAACCACCATCGGCGAAGACATGCAGCAACCATGGCCACCTGTGGCGAATGGATTTCAGGAGATCGGGAGCACCGTCGCGATCCTGGATGTCGGCGCTGTGCACCATGAGGCCGACCATCAGGCCGAGCGTATCGACGATGATATGGCGCTTGCGCCCTTTGACCTTCTTGCCCGCATCGTAGCCTCGTATGCCGCCACTTTCCGTGGTTTTCACGCTCTGGCTATCGATCACGCCAGCCGTCGGGCTTGCCTCTCGGCCCTCCAACTCGCGAGCCTCCATCACCAGATGATGGTTGATACGTGTCCAAAGTCCCAGTGCACGCCATTCATAGAAATAACGCTGGACGGTTGAACAGGGCGGAAAGTCCTTTGGCAGCATGCGCCACTGGCAACCGGTCGTGGCGATGTAAAGCAGAGCGTTGACGACCTCGCGCAAATCAGTGGTGCGGGGACGGCCCAAGCGGCGGGGTATCGGCAGAAAAGGCTCAACCAAAACCCATTCCCGATCCGTCATGTCACTTGCGTAGCGTGCCGTGCGCCGGGCATAGTGCCGACGGGTGATTTCAGTCCAGGCCATCGTGTACTCCATCGAATCTTCGCAAATCCGAAGGAATCATAACCTGTTGAAATCACCCACCTCTTTTTGAGGCAGCCTCTGAGATACATTACCGAGGTGAGCGTTACCTATGGCAGGCTGGCGGGCCTCCGCCGCCTTTGTTCAGGCGCGTTGATCAAGGATGGCAAGCTTTGATAAACGACGGTTACGTGCACGAAGGTATTCAACTGCTTGCGCCGGCTAAAATCACAAAGTTGCTTCGGTCGCGCCGCTTTGACGAGGCTCGTGAGGCTTGGCAGGCTTGGCTGGATTCGTTTCGCGACGCCTCCTTTTATTCAGCCTTGGTCACCATCTTTACCGGACCGCGGCCGCCAGGGCGCGTTCCCTGGAAAAGGCCAGAAGACTTTGAGCTTTTCGGATCTCTGGGGATTGGATCTGGAGGCTTTTTACCTGTGTACCAAGCCGCCTTTACCGAGATACTGCGTCTGGTGATCAACGGGTACGAGGACGACCAGCGCATGATTATTGGAGGGATTTCCCTTTTAGTGAAACGGTTTGCTGAACAGGAATTTCACGGTCTGAGTTTGCGGCAGCGTGTGCGCAACGGTCATGTCAGCGGTATCTCCAAACAGGGTGGCCAGATACTTGTGACATGCTCAGGAGGGCAGGTCGAGCCCTTTGACCGCGTCATCGTCACCACAAGCAATCGGACCATGGAACTGGCCCATCGTCTTACGACGGATGAAACATTTCTTAACAATGAGGTTTTGCGAGCGGTCAGACGGACCCACCTTACCGGATCTTCCAAGCTGTTTATGCTTACGGAAAACAAGTTCTGGTTAAAAGAGGGCTTGCCGACAACTATCCTGTCTGACGGCCTTGCTAGGGGGGTCTACTGCTTAGACTATCAGCCAGATAAACCTGATGGTAAGGGCGTGGTCCTGTTAAGCTACACATGGGAAGATGATGCAAACAAAATGCTTTCCATCCTGGACAAAAAAGAAAGGTGCCAGCGTCTGGTCGATGATCTGGCCACAGTTTGCGGTGATTTCGCCCGCCATTTAGTTCCGGCGAAAGGTGACTATGAACGTCACGTCCTGCAGCACGATTGGCTAATGGATCCCTATGCAGTAGGTGCTTTTAAGCTCAATTATCCTGGGGAAGACATCTTTTCACAGCGGCTATTTTTCCAATTTGCTACCGCAAAAAGACCGGAAGAAGACACGGGCCTTTATCTAGCAGGATGTGGATGCTCCTTTACCGGCGGCTGGGTTGAGGGCGCAGTACAAACGGGCTTGAATGCCGCGTGTGCTGTCATACGCAGCTGTGGCGGCCAACTCTTACAGGGGAACCCT
The DNA here is from genome assembly GCF_037039395.1 of Agrobacterium vitis. Lineage (NCBI taxonomy): Bacteria > Pseudomonadati > Pseudomonadota > Alphaproteobacteria > Hyphomicrobiales > Rhizobiaceae > Gillisella > Gillisella vitis. The sequence continues at coordinate 389,493 of NZ_CP146241.1, forward strand.
ATTGATGAGATGGATTCCGCTTATCGATATTGAGAACCGGTAGATTTATCTTCCTTTAAATAAGGCTACTTAAATGTTTGCAACGTCTAATATCGAGAAGATTTGCCATCAAATACACGCCAGGGAAACTTCGGTGTTGGAAATCAGAGAATCGACATTAGCAGCGATGCTGCGACACAGTCAGCTCAATTGTTTCATCCAAGAACGTGGCATTGAGCAATCTTTTACCAAGCCGGATGCGGCCTGTGTGGACGCTCCACTTTTTGGGATACCGGTCTCTTTCAAAGATAACATCTGTGTTGAAGGGCAACCGGTCACCGTCGGGACGTCAGCAATGGCGGCCTGCATCGCTCCGCGTGATGCTGAAATTGTCAGGCAGCTGAAAGCCTTGGGAGCGGTGGTCTCCGGCAAGAACAACATGCACGAGCTGAGTTTTGGTATCACGTCGGTAAATGCCCAATGGGGAACCGTAGGAAACCCGGCAGCGCCTGGCTATTGCGCTGGAGGTAGCAGTGGTGGGGGTGCCGCCGCTGTGGCTGCAGGAATTGTGTTGTTGGCAGTTGGTACCGATACTGGTGGTTCGGTAAGGATACCTGCATCTTTTTGCGGCATCACCGGTTTCAGGCCCACAAGCGGGAGATGGTCATCGTCCGGCATCATTCCGGTATCGAGAACCAAAGATTCGCCCGGTTTGCTGACTCGAAGTGCGGCAGATGCCCTTTTTGTCTATAGCCATCTCTCATCGGACGAACCGATGACGGCTCCTGATAAGTCGCCTTTGCGAATAGGCCTGCCGTCTTCACTATGGACCGGGCTCGACGCCGACGTCAAGTCGGTTTGCCGTGCAGCAATTGATAGCTTAAAGTCTGTCGAACATCAATGCGTGGAGGTAGACGATACCTCGATACTTGAACTGAGCCGGACGATCACCTTTACGGTCCCGCTCTACGAATTCTTCTTGGACTTCCCAAGGACATTAGTCTCGCTAGGTTGGGAAGAAAAAATTTCTGAGGTTTTCGAGGATATTCGCGACGAGAACGTTCGCGGTATAATTCATGCGCACTTGGGTGGTGGGCTAATTACGCCCGCGAATTATGCTGAGGCAATTTCCAATGTCGGACGATTGCGGCGGAAAATTAATGCGCTTTTTGACTTGGACGATATTGATCTGCTAGCTTATCCGACGGTCCCCCAAGCGGTACCGCTTGTTTCTGAGGCCGCGCACCCAGACATCTTTGCTGAGTGCATCAGAAACACCGACCTCGCCAGTAACGCGGCGCTTCCGTCGATTACTATCCCGGTTGCTCCTAAAGGCGCTCTCCCAGTAGGGTTAAGCTTTGATGCTGCATGTGGGAAAGATCGATACCTCTTGGAAGCTGCCACGGGTCTCGAGAAAGTGATAAGCTATAAGTAAGGCTTGAAGAATTAGAGCACATGCTGTGATCAATGAATCGATTGTGATGTGACGTCGCCGGCCTAAGCTGATTCAACATCCGCAACGGAGAGGTGGATGATGGGACAGGCCTTGAGCGATGATCTGCGAATACGAGTATTGAAAGCGTCGGCGTCGGGCATGTCGGCCCGACAGGCTGCGGCTCGTTTCGGCGTTGGAATTTCGACCGCGATCCGCTGGATCGCGAGAGCGCGACAGGGCGAGTTAAGGCCTCGGCCACAAGGCTGGCGACGACCATCGGCCGTTGATGCCCACGAGGAATTCGTTATCGCGTCGATCGATGACCGTAAGGATGTGACGCTCGATGAGATGGTTGGGCGCTTGTTCGCGGCGATGATCCTGTTTGAGAAGTTCGCCCAGCACCAGCCGCTCAATCGTACGCATCCGAGGAAGGCCGTCTTGTACGGGTGAGGAATATGGAAGAGCACTGGCTATATCGACGTCAATATAGCCGGTGTTGTAGCCATGGACATTATCAGAGACCGTAAACAGGTGAGCCGCCTTGAGATTGTGGACAGCGGTCGGCGCCGCCGATTCAGTGACGAAGCCAAGCTTGCGATTGTAGCAGAGAGCCTCTCTGCTCCCCGGCAGGTGACGGTTACAGCCCAGCGCCATGGGATCACCCGCTTTCAGTTGGACACCTCTAAAAACCTCCCCATTTTCCGCGTTTCATGATTCAATCCGGCCAGTGTGATTTTCTGGGAGCGGATGATGCGTGGGCAACCGGGCTTTTGGGATTTGGATGATCGTTACGAACGGCTGAGTGCCGTCGGCGATCCGCTGGAGAAGCTCAACAGCATCATTCCATGGGCGATATTTGAAAAACCTTTAGCGAAGGCGCTGAAGCGGTCCGACGGATCGAAGGGTGGACGTCCACCATTTCCGTCGGTTCTGATGTTTAAAATCCTGGTGCTGCAAGCGCTTTATAATCTCTCCGACGACCAAGCGGAGTTTGTTATCCAGGACCGGCTGTCGTTTATGCGTTTCCTTGGCCTTTCCCTTTCGCAGAAGGTGCCGGATGCCAAGACGATCTGGCTGTTCCGAGAGAGTTTGGTGCGTGCAGGTGCCATTGATAATCTGTTTGCCCGTTTCGACAAGCATCTCTCACGTTCCGGATATCTGGCCAAAGGCGGGCAGATCGTTGACGCCACGATCATCCAGGCTCCCAAGCAACATAACAGCCAGGACGAGAAAGACGCGATCAAGGCCGGCGAAATCCCTGAGGACTGGAAGGATAAACCCGCCAGGCTGGCCCAGAAGGACCGCGACGCGCGATGGACAGTGAAGTATTCCAAGGCGAAACGGCCAACGGAGACGCCGACGTCGACGACGACTGGCCAGCACGATATTGCCATTCCAATGTTTGGTTACAAAAACCATGCAGGCATCGACCGAGCCCATGGCTTTATCCGGGGATGGACGGTGACGAGTGCGAGCGCCCATGACGGAGCCCAGCTTCGAAACGTAGTGACCAAAGACAATACCGCGTCGACGGTCTGGGCCGATACGGCCTATCGCTCCAAGACCAACGAGGAATGGTTGCAGGACAATGGCCTAAAGTCCGACATCCATCAGAAGAAGCCAAAGGGCAAACCCATGCCGGAGGCGATGTCGCGCGCCAACGGCCGTCGTTCGAAGGTCCGCTCCGCCATCGAACATGTCTTTGCGCGGCAGAAGGACAAGATGAAGCTCTTCGTGCGCACCATCGGAATCAGCCGAGCGAGGGTGAAGATCGGCATGGCCAATATCACCTACAACATGCTTCGCTATGTCTGGCTGACTGGAAAACCACGGACCGCATAACGCGCAGCTGGCCGGAAGGCCGAAATGCATGCCGCAGATGCGGCAATCATCACAAAAAATGGGCGATCATCCGCGCGAGTTCATCGCGGAAATACATCCACGGCACCATCTTGCCAACTGCGACCGGTAAATCGAGGTGTCCAGGTGAAGATGCTGCGCAGATAGCTCCCACAGAATGCCGGATGCCGAATAGCAGCCGTATGGAGGTGGTGATCGCAAACGGTCGGCGCGTCGTCGTTGATCAGACGGTCGATGTGAAAGCGTTGTTGCGGATCATCCGCGGCTTGGAGACACTTTAACTATGAACCCGTTTCCGATGGGCACAACCGTGAAGGTTTGGCTGGCGACTGGCTATACGGACATGCGGCGCGGCTTTCCATCTTTGGCCCTTCAAGTGCAGGAAATCTTGAAGCATGACCCGCTGAGTGGTCACCTTTTCTGCTTTAGGGGTCGTCGTTCTGACGTGATCAAGATCATCTGGCATGACGGATTGGGCGCCTGCCTGTTTACCCGGCGGCTGGAACGAGGGCGGTTCATTTGGCCAAACGTGGAAGGTGGGGCGGTAACAATCTCGACAGCGCAGCTGGGCTCAAACCACTCCAAGCGGCTGCGTTTAAGAGACGTGGTCGTGAGCGTTGGAGGTAAGTCCAGGGCAACCCCTGGGCCGGTACGCATCCGAGAGACGAATGAAAATGAACCTTCCGATGAAGCGTCGTAACGTGGAACCTGTCGTCAAAACCAGAGGTGTGTCGTCTCTTTGGGATCAGCTTGTCAGATGCCTGGTGACCGGGCAAGCGGCGACCGGCGTTGAGGGGGCGTGAAGCGGATGCAGGCATTGTCGCGGAACTGCAGGAACCAGTCGCTCCGATGCAAAGGGAGAAGCACAAGCGGAGAAAACCGTGAGGCGAGAGTACCGATGCGGAGCACTGGGACGGACCGATCTGTAGTAGCGATGAAGGCTCGTAATGGAGCTGGAGCGAAGAGGTCGGATCAGGTGGGCGTATCATCAACACAACTGGCAACAGGAGGACGTTGATGGATACGCAAGGCAAACCGTTCAATATCAGTAAGCAGAAGGTGTACGAAGCTTATCTGCAGGTGCGATCCAACGGAGGCGCAGCTGGTGTGGATGGAGTAACGATTGAGCAGTTCGAGGCCGATCTGAAGGGGAATCTCTATAAGATCTGGAACAGGATGAGCTCAGGCACTTACTTTCCTCCGCCAGTTCGCGCCGTTTCCATTCCTAAGAAGAGTGGAGGCCAGCGGATCCTCGGGGTGCCAACAGTGGCAGATCGCGTGGCCCAAAGTGTGGTCAAGCAGATGATTGAGCCGGATCTAGATGCAATCTTTCTGGCAGATTCCTATGGCTATCGGCCCGAAAAGTCGGCGCTGGATGCCATCGGCGTTACGCGCAAGCGGTGCTGGAAATATGATTGGGTCCTGGAATTCGATATCAAAGGACTGTTTGACAATATCGACCACGACCTTCTGCTACGGGCTGTACGCAAACACATAACGTGTGCCTGGGCGCTGCTCTACATCGAAAGATGGCTGACAGCACCAATGCGGAAGGAGGATGGGGCAACCGTCGAGCGAAACTGCGGCACGCCACAAGGCGGTGTCGTTAGCCCGATACTTGCCAACCTCTTCCTGCATTATGCATTCGACGTGTGGATGGGCAGACAGTTCCCTGACCTGCCATGGTGTCGTTACGCGGATGATGGACTGGTGCATTGCCGGAAAACAGCTACTCACTTTTCCTGGAAATCCTCTGGCATGCGATCACGGTAAGCGAATTTATCGAGACTTATGCGTCGGTATCGAAGCTCACTTAAGGGTCATCGGTTGAACCAGCGTGGAAAGCTGTAACTGAGGTAATATATCATTGTCTGTCGCGAAATTCCGGCCATAGCAGGCACTCAGGATTTCAACTCCACTTCGATGCAGAGGTGCATCCACATTCGCAAGTGCTGCAAGCTCGAGAATCGGTATGAGACCAAAGGGCACGTCTTCCAGAACATATCGCGTGTTGATGTCTCGCGGTCCAGCCGGATCGTTACCTTTGGCGACAAGAATTTGGGATAGTGCGGCCAGGCTCGTGGCCGTTATTCCGAAAGATTTGCTGAAATGATCGAGGATGGAGGGCACTGTTTTCCCAAAAGCAGCTGCTATGGCGAGACGCTCACAATCCAATGCTTCGATAAATCTGCTAACGGCAGGGGTCATCGTGACTCTTTGTCCCCAGGTCTCGCCGAGCTCGATGCGTGTGAGGTTGCAAAGTGCCGTGCCCAGGTGACTTTCCGGGTTTATATTGCTGAGCGTTATGGTGACGATATCGTCTTTCACATCGAACCGGTCGCCAAACAGATCTGTGCAAAGCTCATGGGCTTTATGCGCGTCCGCTGCATGAACCAAAGCCATATCAACCTTGCCGCGTATCGCACCAATTTTGATGTCGTGCCCAGACTGAGCCTTGCCGGTCAGAACGGTGGTGTTCCAAACTACGATGGGAATTTCGATTTCACGTTGCGCCAATTTTTGGGCGAGATAAAAGCCGGCGAACGAAAGGTGGGCGCTGATAATGACGGTGTGTCTCGACGTGAGATGTGGCACGAGACTGTCGAGAACAAATCGGTGGCCGTAAGCGGGGAGGGCCAGCACGACGACATCACATTCCGTAAGTTCTTCTGCGCGCTGGCAGACCCCTGGATTGAACTTGGCAGACAAGGCCCCGCTCACCTGCATCGGCGTGTCTTGATTGAGTGCTTCAGTTCGTCGGCCAGATGGAGACCATATTCTCGCATGGTGGCCGTTTTGGTGAAGGAGTGCTGCGTACCCGATCGCGATTGCGCCAGCTCCGGCAATTGCTACATCCATGTTGCGATACCTCAGAAGCCCGGAGACTAGCCATCTTTGGCTGTGTCCGGTGAAATTTTATGATAGGTCATTATTTGCGGGCAGTTAGCCCTTGGTCCTTTTGGTCGCATGTCGCGTTTCTTTAAGGACAGTGAAGCACCGTGGTCTCTGTTTTCACGCATTTACGCAAAACCGGCATCCATTGTTCCTGGAAATGCCCTAGTCAAATTGTTCGACCCGGATCAGATGACCTTTGGAAACCTCGCGATATTCCCGAATTGGAGGCTCATACCCCATCGGCCGGACCGGGCTTTTTAGATCGTCGGCGACTATCCCGCGATGCATTCTGCGGCGTGAAGGGTCCGGTATCGGCACTGCCGACATAAGCTTCTTCGTGTAGGGATGTTGGGGGTTTTCGAAAACAGCCCTTCGCGGCCCGATCTCTACAATCTCTCCGAGGTACATCACAGCCACACGATGGCTCACCCGCTCGACAACCGCCATGTCGTGGCAAATAAACAGAAAGGCCAGATTGAGGCTCTGTTGCAAATCGAGCAAGAGATTGCAGACCTGTGCTTTGATCGATACGTCAAGCGCTGAAACGGCTTCGTCGGCAACGATGATTTTAGGGTCGAGCATCAAGGCGCGGGCAATTGCGACACGCTGGCGCTGGCCGCCCGAGAACTGGTGCGGAAAGCGTTGCATCATGTCGGGAGAAAGCCCCACCTTTTGCATGAGAGAGGCCGCCTTGTCTCGTGCCTGCGCATGGGTTCCGTAACGATGTTGAATATACGGCTCGACAATCGCCGAGCCTATGCTCATGCGTGGATTGAGAGAGGCGTATGGGTCCTGAAAAATCATCTGGATCGAGCGGCGCATTTTTCTCAATGAGCTACTGTTCATTTGCAATACGTTATGGCCATCGACGAAAATCTTGCCTTTTGTGGGTGTAACAAGCCTTGTAATCGAGCGCCCTGTGGTTGACTTGCCACAGCCGGATTCTCCCACCAGTGAGAGAGTTTCGCCTTCAAAAAGGTCAAAAGAGACCTTCTCCACTGCGTGGACAGCTCCAGATTTGCGTCCCAACAGCCCGGGGCGAATATCGAAACGCATCGTGAGGTCTTGGACCTCTAAAATGGGCTTGCTGTCTCTGCGAACTGTATCCTCGACATCGCGAGAAGGTTGCTGTTCGCCGCTCACCGGATTGATCACAGGAAAACGGAGTGGCAACTCTCGATTGTTCATTGACCCTAGCTGCGGTACTGCTGATAGAAGGGCGCGTGTGTAAGGATGTTGTCCCCGGTGGAATATGTCTGCGGTCTCCCCGACTTCCACCGCGTCTCCGCGAAACATGACGAGGGTTCGGTCTGCCACTTCCGCGACGACACCCATATCATGCGTAATGAAGAGAACTGAGGTGCCTTCCTCTTCCTGAAGCGTCTTGATGAGATCGAGGATCTGTCCTTGAACGGTGACATCGAGCGCTGTCGTCGGCTCGTCGGCAATCAGCAGCTTAGGCCTGGACGCAAGTGCCATGGCAATCATGACGCGCTGCCGCATGCCACCCGAAAACTGATGAGGATATTCGTCATAACGGCCAGTGGCATTCGGTATACGCACCCTCTCCAGTAGTCTGATAACCTCAGCCTTGCTTTCAGCCTTGGAGATCTGCTTATGGACACTCAACGCTTCGCCAATTTGTTTGCCGATGGGGATAATCGGATTGAGCGATGTCATGGGTTCCTGAAATATCATGGAAATCTCATTGCCGCGTACTCGTCGCATCTCGTCTTCAGGTAGTGAGAGCAGATCTCTGCCGCCCAATCTCACCGTACCCTCTATTCGGCTCGATTGAGCAGCCAGAAGACGCATGATAGAAAGCGACGTCACAGATTTGCCCGATCCGGATTCTCCAACAATCGCCACCGTTTCGCGCGGTGCAATGTCGAATGAGATATTTCGGATAACCGACTTCCACTGGTCGTTGACCTTAAATGAGGTCGTCAGGTTTTGTACAGAAACGACGGGCGTGACTGGTGAAGATTCCGGCGTGTTTTGAAAAGCCATCGTCATTGCGCGCTCCTTGTTTTCGGATCGATCGCGTCGCGCAACGCGTCCCCCAGAATATTCAATGCGAGTACGGTCAGGAGTATCGCAAGGGACGGAAACAATACGAGCCACCAGGCGCTAAGAATATTCTCGAAACCTTCCCGTATCATACCCCCCCATGTCGCGGTTGGAGGCCGCACCCCAAGACCGATGAACGCCAGGGACGCTTCGGTTCGAATGGCCGATGCCATCCAAAGCGATGCTACAACGACGATGTCGGAAAGGATGTTCGGCAGAATATGAACGCCCATAATGCGAATTGGCGAAAAACCGAGCGATTTGCCAGCCTCGACGAATTCGCGGCGTTTGACCGCGATTGTTGGCGCACGGGCTACTCTGGCAAAAGGCGCTGTTTCCGTAATCGCAATGGCGATGATGAGATTCTCGAAACTGGCACCTAACATTGCGGCAACCATCAGACCCAGCAGCAGGGTCGGAAAGGAGAGCATCACATCGACAATCCCCATGATGATCTGGTCAAAGATACCGCCAATATAGCCTGCCAATATACCGATGATCGAACCGACGACCATGGCGATCATCACCGACAGAAAGCCGATCGAGAGCGAAATTCTCGCCCCATACAATAGCCGGCTGAGAACATCCCGGCCGTAGCTGTCCGTTCCCATCCAGAATTGTGCGGAAGGTGCGCTGAGGCGGTGAAGAATATTCTGCTTCAGCGGATCATATGGCGCGATGGCAGGAGCCAAAACAGCAAGGAGAATGATCGACGTGAGCAGGCCTATGCCGATCCATGAATAACTGTTGCGACGGAAAGCCGCAAAAACCACATTCGGTTGTCGCTGCGGCGAGATGGAAGAAAGGGCGGCTTTGGTCATTGGGCGAGACTCACTCTTGGATCAACGTAGGCGTAAATGAGATCGGTGATGGTGTTCACCAGGATGACGAAGGTAGCAAAGACCACCATGAGTGCCTGGAGCATCGTATAGTCGCGAGATTGCAGCGCACCGAGGATCAGCTTGCCAAGGCCGGGGCGTGTGAAGACGATTTCAGTCAACACCGAGTTTCCGATCAGGGTGCCGAAATACAGACCAACCACCGTAACAATCGGGATGAGCGCGTTGCCGAGCGCATGCCGCAGGATGAGCGTTCGCGGATGGACACCTTTGGCGCGTGCGGTGCGGATGTAGTCCTCGCCCATGACATCCAGCATCGATGAACGGGTGACGCGCGCAATATATGCCGTCATAATCAACCCAAGGTTGATAGCTGGCAGCAGTAGATTGCGCAGATGGCTGATCGGATCAGAGGAGGCCCGGCTCATAACGGGCAGCCACTGCAACCATACGGCAAAAGCAAGCAGCAATAGTATTGCCGAAACGAAACCGGGAAACGACAGGCCGAGCAGTGACAAAAAGCGGCTCACATAGTCCGGCCACCGGTTGCGGCGAACGGCGGCAATGATTCCCAGGGGAATTCCAAACATCGCACCGATCAGCATGGCGGCGACCGCCAGTTCCAGTGTGTAAGGCAGAACCAGAGCGACTTCTTCAAACACAGTACGGCCGCTGACCATAGAACGGCCGAAATTTCCTGTGATCATATCGGAGAGAAAATGTAGATACTGTACGCCGATCGGCTGATCGAGGCCGAGCTGCGCGCGCAAGTCTTGGAGAGCTGCGTCACTTGCCCGATCGCCAAGCATGGCAACTGCAGCGTCACCCGGTACCAGACGCACCAGCACGAACACCATTGTCAGCATGGCGATCAATGTCGGAATTGCAAGAAGGAGTTTTCGGATCCCATAACCGATCATGCGGCAATCCTTTCTTTTGAGACGCGGCTTGCAAGGAAGGCGTCCAGGTTATGATTGGTTTGACTGTCGGACATCAGGTCCGCGAGGATGTGTCCAACAAAGGAAACAAGTTGGAATGTGGCTCCGGAAACGGCAGAGACGTCATTGGGCCCTTTGACTTTATGAGAGAAGCCAATGCCGGCAAGGTGATCCGAAATCACTGCTTCCATGCTTGACCAGACTCTCATCACTTTGAAGTGCTTGAGTTCGGCAACAACAGTTACAGCGGCGTCAATTGAGGCTGTCGGTATTGAGATATTAACACTGGCTGATTGCCGCCCCGGTATGCTGACATCGGCAATGGTGGTGTCCGAAGCGTGCTGGCCGAAGAAATGGCGCTCAGAAAGCTTGCCGAAAAAAAGGCCCCTTATCGCTGCTTCTAAGGCAGCGCGAAGACCGTACAATCTTGCGCCAATGAAAAGAACGTCCGTTTTCATGCGGCATTCTCCCCGCTCTCGAGGCTCGCCAGTTCACCAAGCGTGACCGGTTTCAACGGCGGACGAATATTGAAGAAGCTGACGTCTTTTATCGGGATGTTGTGCGCCTCGGCGACAAGTGCCTGCACCGTATATCCACACTGACGTCCCTGACAGGGGCCCATGCCACATCGCGTAGCTGCCTTGATCGCTCCTGGATCGGCCGGGCTGTTGCTTGCTGCCGCGCGGACGGCCCCAGCTGTGACTTCCTCACAGCGACAGACGATCACATTATCGGCCAGACGTGGTCTAGACGGGGCGTAAGCGACATCAAGAAAGGGTCGCAATGCAAGCGCGCGTCTGCGCCTTTGATCGAGACCTGTTCGTCGACGCAGTTCTTCCGTGTTGGACGAAATCTCAAGGCGCCTGGCTAATCCTAAAGCGGCGGTTTCACCAGACAGAGTTGCCACCAGCCAACCACCGATACCGCAGGCATCACCCGCTACAAAAAGTCCCTCCCGGCTTGTCTCTCCCCAACGGTTCAGCTTTGGTGCGAGGTAGCCTTGAGCATCGTTCCATGTGTGTACACAACCCAGTGCCAAAGTTTCGTGAATGCGGGGAACGACACCTTCGTGCACCAGCAATATATCCGCTTCCACCCGGTGAGATTGTCCGTGTCTTTTCCAGGAAAGATGCTCGAGACGCTGATTTCCCTCAGCCTCCAGATCCGTGAAACCTTTGACCAATATTCCGCTGCGTCTGATTTTGTGAAGCCACTGCAATCCTTTCAGCAGGCTTCCAAAATCACGCCAAGCTTTTGGAAGCTGCACCAACGCAGAAAGACTTGGCGATCTCGACGTATCAAGATAACCAGCAATGTGGCCTTGAAGGCTCAGAACCTGAGTAGCGTAGAGAAGTGGCAACGGTCCAGCCGCGGCGATCCATAGCTTTCCCTGGGGTAACATGCCGCCGGATTTCAGCAGAATCTGTGCCGCGCCAACCGTCATCACGCCAGGCAGGGTCCAGCCTGGAAATGGAACAGGCCTTTCCTGCGCGCCGTTTGCCAGAAGCACAGCCCGGGCTGAAAGACGTGAAGCTTTGCCTTGCGATGTTACGAACACCGACCAACCGTCTTCGATCTGCCAGACCTGTGTTGATGCGAAATAATCGGCACCTGATGCACGGAATGCTTCCACGAGGGCTCGACCTTTTTGATAATCCTTGCCCAGCGCCGGGAAAACCGGACTGCTGAGATTACGCTCGATTCCTCTGAAAATCTGCCCGCCAGGAGACGGCTGTTCGTCAATCACGACAACCGATGCTCCGAGTTGGCGCAGAGTTACTGCGGCAGCCATGCCTGAAGGTCCCGCGCCGACAATTGCTACATCGTAACTCATCGGGAAATCCCCCGGTGTCCGTGTTGGCTGTCGATCTTCATGCCTGCTTTAACGGGTACCAGACACCCTTGCGTCGAGGCCACGCCGTCAACAATTGCCAGGCACTCGAAGCACACGCCCATCTGGCAATACGGTAATCTCGGTTCTCCGCTGACCGGTGAGTTCCGCCCTGCGCCCGGCACTCGCAGCAATAGGCTGGCAACGGTCTCTCCTTCCCATGCGGGTACGGCCTGGCCATTCACCAGCACGGACATATCACTGGGTTTTCCCAGGCGCTCAAGCACACTTTTGAACATCGAATCTTCCATTTGAAAACGCTGACATGTCATCGGACAGTCGTCCCGCAAGCATAGCGGGCGCAATGATTGCGGCATGAACGGCGGCCAACGTCACACCGGAATGGCACACGGCCGCAAACAGGCCTGGGTGCTCGCTGGATTCAGCGTAGATCGGCAAGCCATCGGGTGGAATAATCCGAAAACCGCTCCATTGACGCACGATCTTTGCAGATGCGAGAGCGGGTATTGTCCGTGTTGCCCGAAGAGCCAGTCTTGTTGCCGAAGAAACGCTGACGCCATGATCATCGGTTTCCTCCTTGGTTGCACCGATCATGATGGTGCCGTCCGCTGTTTGTCGCAGGCCACTTCCGGGGTAGGGGAGGAGGGGCGCAAGCCGTTCGGTCACCAGCAGTTGGCCACGTTCGGATCTCAAGGGAATGGTGAGCCCAAGCGGATCGGTAAGGGAGGGCGTTGCTAAGCCTGCGGCCACGACAACGCGCGGCGCTGCAAAGCTTGTAGACCCGGCCTTGACAATAAAACCGTCCTGTTTTGGTGTAACTGTCTCAGCCCGCCGGCGATAATGGATCGTTCCACCGAGGTTAACGATTCCGCGATGTAAGGCGGCAAGAAGTTGCAATGGATTGACGTGCCCGTCCGCCTCACAATAGCTCGCACCCACCACCTCGGGACCGAAAACGACGGCGGGCATCATCCGCTCAAGCTCGGCGCGATCTATCATTCTGGTATCGGCCTGAACGGTCTGATTGTGCATACGCTTGTTGAGGGCGTCCCGCTCCTCGTATTCATTCTGCCCCAGGCAGTATATCAATCCACCCCGGCGCGAATAGTCGACTTTCATCCCGACGTTTCCGGTCAATTCTTTCAAAAAGTTGGGCCAGAGATCCGCACTCTGCCGTCCGAGATGATGATAGGCTGGCGCGCTCGCGCCCTTTCCTTGCACCCAGACCAGCCCGAAATTAGCGCGGGCCGCACGCATGTCCCTGTCCTCCCCGTCCAGAACAACAACCCGTTGTCCTGTCTGGGCGAGCCCATAGCCAAGCGCCGCGCCGACGATACCGGCACCGATAACTAGAACATCCGCGCTCACTTTGATCTCCGTTGGTTATTGCTCATGCTTGTGATGAAAGGTAAAACTTTGAACGTCTTCTTTTCCCGTCCATATTCATAAGGGTTATGACGAATGCGAAATCCAAGCTTGCGCCAACTGGAGGCGCTAATGGCTGTAATTGAATCGGGAACTGTGAGTGTTGCCGCCGCTATACTGCGGATTTCACAACCCGCGGCGAGTAAGCTGATCCAGGATCTGGAGGCTGATACGGGCCTCAAGCTGTTCGAGCGCAAAAGCGGACGTCTGGTGCCGACTGGACGGGGCATGCGCTTATACGAAGAAGTCGAGCGTATCTTCGGCGGTGTCCACCAACTCGCCCGTGCGGTCGAGGCCATTCGGCGTGACGAACATGGACATTTGCTCATAGGCGCAATGCCCGCATTGTCAGGATCGTTCATAACCCGGGTCATTTCGAGTTTTAAAATATGGCATCCAGATGTATTCGTTTCCATCGAAGCACGTAGCTCCCGGTTTTTGACAGAAGCGGTCTTGCTTCGTCGTCTTGATTTGGCGCTGGTTATCAGCGGCCTGGAACATCCCTCTATGGTAGTCGAGCGGATGCATTGCTCTGCTGCCGTGGCAGCCCTGCCTCTCGGTCATAAGCTCGCTGAAAAGGCGGAGCTTTGTCCCGATGACCTCAAGGATGAACCGTTTATTGCCTTCGCCCCGACGGGAACGATGCGTACCAAGGTCGATGCAGCGTTTGAACAGTACTCAATCACGCCCCGGATCGTCATCGAGGCGACCACAGCTCCGAACGTTGCCGAACTCGTGGCGGCCGGATTGGGCGTGACGGTCGCCGACCCCTTGGCAATTGAGTTTGTGGCGGACCGGATCATCACCCGGCCTTTTCGCCCCACCATTGATTTCGGCTATGGTATCATCCGTCCGACACGGGCAAGAAACAGCAGTCTCGTTGCAGACTTCATCGAGGAGATTCATGCTGCGGCGCGGACGCCAAGGCTAATCCCTTGAAAAAGCCGACCGGAAAAATTTATCTTTCCTTCGGTCAAGGCGAGAGCCCGTCACGTCCAGATTGAACCAGACGGCCTCTCATTTTTTTCCGTTGTTTCTGATCAGAAAACCCTGTTAAGATGTTTTCCTGTCAAACTCCCGGCGCGAAAAACGTTTTATTGATTTAGGCTCGTTCTTTCCGTAATCGGGGGTGCCAGATTCAGGGATCCGGTGAGCTCATACCCATAGTCCAGAGCTTTGCTGCGAGCCCAAACCTGCATCAGGCTGAACAGAGGAACACCGCATACCTGATCGAGAATCTTCTTCTGGGCAGACGACCAGAATTTGTTCCGCTCGGCGTCCGTCGTTGCCTTGCGAGCAGCCATGATGTCGGCATCGGCTGCATCGCAATGGGAAAAATTCGTAACGGCTGTTGGCTTGCCGATAGAGGCGCTGGATTCGTAGAACTGGCTCAGATAGCTGTCTGCAACAGGGTAACGTGCCGCACCGTAGAACACGAGATCACTCAAATCCTTTCTGATCTGTTCGTGATATGTCGGGTGATCGACCACCTGCATCTGCATATCGATCCCGACTTCTGCCAATTGGGCTTGAATGACTTCCATGATAGGCTGCTGCGCAGAACTGGACGAGACCACTGCCGACAACGTCAGGCCGTCCTTGTAACCGGTTTCTGCAAGAAGCGCCTTCGCACCCTCGGGATCGTATTTATAAGCCCAGGTGCAATCTTCGCCGAGATAGCCGCTGGGAACCACAGAACAGCCTTTGGGAGCTACACTTTCACCGACGAACTGAACGATTTGGTCCACATTGATTGCTTTAGAAATGGCCTGGCGTACCTTGACGTTATTCAAAGGTTTGCGCGTCGAATTGATAAATAAAGTCCGATATTCGCCGGGAGCGAAAATGTCGACAATCGAGCCCTCCCAGCCTTTCGCCTGGTCGACCCAACGCTGCTCCCTTTTGCCATAGATCAGATCAAGCTCTCCGGATCGGAAGGCCAGCTCACGACTTGAGTCTGACGGGATAAGGTCGACCCGGATGTCATCGATTTTCGGCTTGCCTCTGAAGTATGTTGGAAATGCGTTTAGATATACGGCCTGTTGGGTGACAGCTTTTTCGAACATGAAAGGACCGGTACCAATAGGCTGCGTTTTGAAATTTGCCCCAAGCTTATCCACCGCTTTCTTACTCACAATGTTTCCGCCGTGATAATTGGCAACGAGCCCGAGGAATCCAGCAACAGGCTCGCTCAAAGTGATGCGGACCGTCAAGGGGTCAATGGCTTCAATTGTCTTAAAAGCGGCATAGTCGCTTGAATAAGAGGACGTGTCCGGGCTTTTTGCCCGTTGAAGAGAGAACACCACGTCCTCCGCTGTCAACTTGCCATAGGCACCATGAAATGAGACATCATTGCGAAGTTTAAAAGTCCAAACCAAGCCGTCCGGCGAGGTCGTCCAGCTTTCGGCAAGGTCGGGTTCAATTTTGGTTGGGTCGGCACTCCCAGGTGAAAATCGAACAAGTCCGTTGAAAATCCAAGAAACCACTGCCAAGTCCTGGGTGGTTGTCGCTCTAGTGGGATCAAGTGTGGCAATATCGGCGGCTGCCATGCCAACCTTTAAAGTGGCAGAATTTGCGACGCCAGTATAACCACACCCTGCGAGCATGGAAGCTGTGAATAAGCCTATCAACTTAATCCGTCTTTTTTTAAACATTTGTTCCGCTCCTTATTTCTTTTGTAACTTGAATATTATGCTTGCCGCATAAGTGTCAAAGTCGTTTTTTTGCTTTATGTATTCCCTAGGGTTATACGTGTAGCGCGCGATGACCACTTGTAGGTCGCGTCCTGCTCGTTCCTCGTCTGCGTGAGCAGCGTACGCATCCGAGGAAGCTTGCAATTACCCATAAGTAGCTGACTCATTTACGGAAAGCTTTTGCTGAAATATTGAATCGAAAGAATCTGGAGGGTTATTTGAGGTCGCATGGGACAGCGCGGCGGGTTCGGGCGGCCTCATGTAAGCCGGATTGAACTAAGACGCGGGTTGTTCGACGCTGCTATGGGGAATTGAGAAGCGGCCCTATGTCGGCGGAGCCGGAACCATGCCGTCCCGATTGCTCCGAGGGTGTCGCTGATCTTGAGAATGGACATTCGGGAGCGTTTTGCCGGAGACCTTGCAGACCTGTGGGCCAAATGTACCGGGATCTGAAGCGGTTCGATCTTGCGGGGGTCGAGCGATATCGATCGCCGGCACAGCGCTGGACGAGTGGGAATATGCTGTGATGTTTGCGGTTGTCTGACATCATGAAGTATCGCACCAGAAGGATGATGGCCGAGGCGGTGGTACAGGGGCAACGGTGACGCCAGTTCGACGCATGGGGCGCTGACAATCGGGGCATTCGAAGGAATGGGCCTGCTGAGATTTTGTCGAATGGGATCGCTCGCCTGTCGGTGATGGTTGGCCGAGGAGGCTTCTGCAGAGAGCGATACGATCGCGCCGATGACAATTGGCGAGGAAGCCAAAGTGGCGCATGCGGTGGAAGCCATCCGGAAGCACATGAAGGAGAAAGCGCCGGATGAACTCGTGGGGATGAAGCCACATAATCTTCTCACGGTCGCGACCGTCTCCACGATAATCCTTCCATCTGAAGGCGACATGGTCGTCATCGACATGGACGATGCGGCTGTTTGCGATGGCAACACGATGGGTGTAGCGGCCAAGATAGGCAAGTACCGATCGGCAATTGATCCACCTTGTTCTGTCTGGTGAGAGGCCTCCGCCCGGTACGACGCAGTGGACATGGGGATGGTGGGTCATCGCCTGGCCCCAGGTGTGAAGTACGCCGGTGACGCCGATCTCTGCGCCTAGCCACTTGGGGTTAGTTGCGATGGTCTGCAGGGTCTCGGCCGAGATCTGCATCAACAATGCATAGACGACCGCCTTGTTCTGGAAGGCGATGTCAGCGACATCACGTGGTAGCGTGAAGACCACATGGAAATAGGGGACCGGCAAGAGATCGGCGATGCGTGCGTCGACCCAATCCTTGCGAGCGGCTCCCTGACACTTTGGGCAGTGGCGATTACGACATGAGTTATAGGAGATGCGGGTTCTGCCGCACTGATCGCAAGCATCGACATGACCCCCGAGCCTGGGTGTCCGGC
Organism: Agrobacterium vitis; assembly: GCF_037039395.1. NCBI lineage: Bacteria > Pseudomonadati > Pseudomonadota > Alphaproteobacteria > Hyphomicrobiales > Rhizobiaceae > Gillisella > Gillisella vitis. Next base: position 406,885 of record NZ_CP146241.1, read on the forward strand.
AGGCTTCTATTGCTCCCATGACGCGTCGTTCGCTGCGGCCAAGATGACCGGCGTTCTCTCGTCTGTAAGATCCCCCATGCCACCGAAAGATGTCGGCGACTTCGAAGGCGGGACGCAACCGGCTACCCTTCCGGCGGAGTCACCTCCAATCGCAAACGGTCAAGGGGACTGGCGGTCGACCTGATGGTGTCAGTGGACACCTGTGCATAATGCGCAGTGCTGGATAGATGGGCATGGCCAAGCAAGACCTGAATGATCCGGATATCGGTGCCATTCTCCAGAAGGTGCGTTGCAAAGGAATGCCGCAACGTATGGACGGTAACCCGCTTTGAAAGGCCAGTAGCGGCAACTGCTGATCGACAGGCGGCGTTCAAAACTGTCGGTTCGATTGGCCTGTCGGCATCGCGCCCTGGAAAAAGGAACCCGGTGGGTCGCGATAGGCGCCAATAACTGCGTAAAATGCCCAGCAGTTCGTTTGACAGCATCACGTATCGCGCCTTGGCACCTTTGCCATGACGAACATGGATCACCATCCGGGAACTATCGATATCCTCGATCTTCAGACCACAGACCTCGCCGACCCTGAGGCCAGCAGCATAAGCTGTGGTCAGCGCTACCCGCGCCTTCAGACTGGAGACGGCCTCAAGGAATTGCACCACCTCGTCTGCCGATAGAATAACGGGGAGCTTGCGTGGTTCGCGCGCATACGGGATCCGATCGGGGACATCGTCTTGGCCAAGCGTGATGCCATAGAAGAATCGAAGAGCACACACGATCTGAATTAAAGATGCCCATGATATCCCCGTTGAGACAAGGTGAACCTGGAACGTGTGAATGTCCCCAAGATCAAGTCGATCAGGTGATCGGGCGAAATAGCGGCTGAACTTCCGGACTGCACTGATGTAGGATCTTTGGGTCGCCGGGGACAAATTGCGGACTGTCATGTCCTCAATCATTCGGCGGCGAAGAGGGCTTATCTCAGCCATCGGGGCCTCCTGTCTGAAGGGTGGGTTGCAACACAACCATCCTCTCAGTCAGGGCGCTCTCGTCAAAGCCCGCCACGAATCGCCGCGATCAGCGGCTTAGTTCAATCACTTGTGATTCTGTGTCGAGCACCTGATTCTTTTAAGGTGGTGCTTTATGTCGGTTCGAGACGATGTGATGGCTGATATTGATAGCCATTGGAGCAAGCAGGAAATAGACGCGGGGTGTTTCAAGGATGCTCGCCTTGGCCGACGCTGCACAGAGCTTTTACGACAGCTCGGAGAGCACATGGGCGGCTCCATTCCTTTCGCCTGCCAGGACTGGGCCAACACGAAAGCCGCTTATCGGATTTTCTCCAACCCGAATGTTGAGGAAGGCGATATCCTCAACGGTCATTTTGCCGCGACCGCTCAGCGCTACGCTGCTTCCCAAGGTCCGATCCTGGTGCTGCAGGACACAACCGAGTTCACCTATCAGCGCCGTAATCCGCATGCCGTTGGCTTTACGAAGAGCGTCAACAGTGGCCGAGACAAACAGGAGCGGCTGCGCCACCACACGGTCTGCGGAATATTGATGCATTCGAGCCTTGCTGTAACCTTGGATGGGCTACCCTTGGGGTTGGCGGCCGTCAAATTCTGGAGCCGCGACAAGTTCAAGGGCACGGCCCAGCTGAAACGCAAGATCAATCCGACGCGTGTTCCGATCGAGGGCAAGGAAAGCATCCGTTGGCTGGAAAATCTTCGCCAATCCGTCGGGCTTCTCGGTCAACCAGACCGGTGCATTCATGTCGGCGATCGCGAAAGTGATATCTACGAACTCTACTGCCTGACCAGGGAGCTTGGCACGCACTTCGTCGTCCGCACCGTCGTCGACCGTTTGGCTGGCAACGGAGATCACACGATATCGGCTGAAATGCGCGATGTTGAAACTGTTGGCCGGCATCTGATCGAAGTTCGCGCTGATACTGACGAGGTCACTAAAGTCCACCTGGATATCCGATTCAAACGGATCCGGGTGTTGCCACCCATCGGCAAGAAGAAACGATATCCTGCATTGGACCTGACCGTCATTCACGCGGTGGAGCCCAGCCCTCGGCCGGCCGCAAGCGCATCGAGTGGAAGCTCCTGACCGATCTTGAGGTGAATAGCTGCAAGGAGGCAGTCGAAAAAATCAAATGGTATGCGATGCGCTGGAAGATTGAGGTCTTCCATAAGATCCTGAAGTCCGGTTGCCGGGCTGAAGATGCAAGATTACGAACGGCCGATCGACTGGCAAACCTCGTCGCCGTGTTCTGCATTATGAGCTGGCGAGTGCTCTGGTTGACAATGCTTGCGCGCACTGCGCCCGAAACACCGCCAACTGCTGCTCTCACCGAACAGGAAATTGAAATTCTCGATCAAACGGTCAGCAACGCAGGTAACCGGCAGGCGAAGCCGGGATCGCTAAATTTCTATCTCATCAAACTCGCTCGCTTAGGTGGTTACCTTGCAAGAACATCAGATCCACCGCCGGGAAATACAGTCGTCTGGCGCGGCCTCAGACGGTTGACTGATGTTCGCCTCGGGACTGAAATAGCAGCGACACCGAGATGTGGGTAATTGCAAGCCGGTGAAGGCCGTCTTGTACGGGTGAGGAATATGGAAGAGCACTGGCTATATCGACGTCAATATAGCCGGTGTTGTAGCCATGGACATTATCAGAGACCGTAAACAGGTGAGCCGCCTTGAGATTGTGGACAGCGGTCGGCGCCGCCGATTCAGTGACGAAGCCAAGCTTGCGATTGTAGCAGAGAGCCTCTCTGCTCCCCGGCAGGTGACGGTTACAGCCCAGCGCCATGGGATCACCCGCTTTCAGTTGAATAGCTGGCGCAAGGCGGCGCGGGAAGGAAGACTTGGCAATGGTTCATCGGAAGGGTTTGTTCCAGCCCTGGTCGTTCCGGAACGCACCGTGCCAGGTGAAGATGCTGCGCAGATAGCTCCCACAGAATGCCGGATGCCGAATAGCAGCCGTATGGAGGTGGTGATCGCAAACGGTCGGCGCGTCGTCGTTGATCAGACGGTCGATGTGAAAGCGTTGTTGCGGATCATCCGCGGCTTGGAGACACTTTAACTATGAACCCGTTTCCGATGGGCACAACCGTGAAGGTTTGGCTGGCGACTGGCTATACGGACATGCGGCGCGGCTTTCCATCTTTGGCCCTTCAAGTGCAGGAAATCTTGAAGCATGACCCGCTGAGTGGTCACCTTTTCTGCTTTAGGGGTCGTCGTTCTGACGTGATCAAGATCATCTGGCATGACGGATTGGGCGCCTGCCTGTTTACCCGGCGGCTGGAACGAGGGCGGTTCATTTGGCCAAACGTGGAAGGTGGGGCGGTAACAATCTCGACAGCGCAGCTGGGCTCAAACCACTCCAAGCGGCTGCGTTTAAGAGACGTGGTCGTGAGCGTTGGAGGTAAGTCCATGCGCGCCGAAAGTTCTTCGAACTCGCTGACGTCTCTCGTCGTGCGCGCCGGGGCCATCCTCAGCCGCGGTCGCGCGGATGAGGCGCTGGCGTGGACGAAGGCGGTGATGACGAATCTGGGGCTGACGCTCAACGAGGCGAAGACCTCGGTGAAGGATGCCCGGCGCGAAAGCTTTGACTTCCTTGGGTACACCCTGGGACCGCGCCACCTGCCCAACGGAGGGCGCTGGTATCTGGGAGCAAGCCCGTCCAAGAAGAGTGTGCAGAGGGTCAAACTGAAGGTTGGCGAACTGTTGGTGCCGGGTAACAAGGGTGCATGGGATGAGGTCAGGGCACGATTGAACCGCGTCTTGCGCGGATGGTCGGCCTACTTTTCCTACGGCGCTCTGGCGTCCGCATACGAGGCCGTCGATCAGCATGTCTATGATCGGACGCGGCACTTCCTCCGACAACGACACAAAGTGCAAGGGCGTGGGACGGACCGGTTTTCCCGTGAGCATGTCTACGGGGAACTGGCCGTTCTGAGCCTTCGACGCGAGCGCGGGCGGTCGTCGCCGTGGGCCTTACGATGAAGCCAGTCGGAAAGCCGGATGCGGGAAATCCGCACGTCCGGTTTGATGAGCGGGGACGGGAAACGGGGCTTCGCCACCGCGCCCGTCCTCGACTCTACAGATCAAGGGCCGCAAGCGGCACATTCTGGTCGACACTCTTGGCATGCTTCTGAAAGCCGAGGTCCACTCGGCAGGAATTCAGGATCGTGATGGAGCAGCACTTGTTTTCGACAGGCTCGCCAACCGTTTTCCCTTTATCGAGAAAATCTGTGGCGACGGCGGCTATCAGGGCACAACGGTAGAAGAGGCCAGCCCGCGACCGATGGAGATTATCAAACGAAACCAGGCCGGTTTCCAGGTGCTACCGAAGCGATGGATTGTCGAACGAAAGCTGGCTTGGCTCGGCATAAACCGCCGAATGGCAAAGGATTTCGAGCGTTTCTCGGCCACAAGCCTAGCCTTCATCCAAACAGCAATGATCAAGCTCATGACAAGAAGGCTCGCTCGATACCCGCTTTCTTGAACAGATGGGGTGATTGGGGTCTGCGCCGCGGGTGTGGCTGCTCCCCTTGAGGATGTTAGAACGTGGTCCGTGTTGATCGGCCACAAGCATCGAAAGGAAGCAGCCATGATGTACTATGCTGGAATGGACGTGTCTTTGGAAGAAACATCGATCTGTATCGTCGACGAGACCGGCCGGATCGTGCAGGAGACGCGGGCGGCGAGTGAGCCGCAGGCGTTGATCGCAGCACTTGAGGATATTGGTCTGCCAATGTAGCGCATTGGCCTTGAAGCGTGCTCGCTGACGGCCTGGCTGCATGACGGGTTGCGGGGCGCGGGATTGGCAGCGATTTGCATCGAGACGCGCCAGGCCAATGCGGCAATGAAGACGATGCCCAACAAGACCGATCGCAATGATGCACGCGCCTTGGCACAGATCATGCGCACCGGTTGGTTCCGGCGGGTGCATGTCAAGAGCCGCCAATGCCGGCTGTGGCGCTCGCTTCTGGTCGCACGCCGGACGGTGATGAACGAGATGCGCTCGATCGAGAATGTGGTGCGCGCCATTCTGCGGGAGGGCGGCATCAAGCTTGGGACGCCAAGTCGTGCAGACTTTGCAGGAAAGGCGCGCCAGATAGCGAACAGCGATCCGCTGGTGATGGCGCTGGTCGAGCCGCTATTGGCCGTGCTTGCCACGATGCTGGAACAGTTCGCCCAACTGACGAAACAGGTGCTCGACGTTGCCAAAGGTGAGATGACATGCCGTCGGCTGATGAGTGTGCCCGGCGTAGGACCGATCACCGCGTTGGCCTTCCGTGCCACCATCGATCGCCCAGACCGGTTCCGTCGGTCGCGCGATGTCGGTGCCAATCTCGGCCTGACGCCGTCGCGCTATCAATCCGGCGAGACCGACATCCAGGGTCGGATCAGCCGATGTGGTGACGAAATCGCTCGAACCGCGCTTTATGAAGCAGCTCATTCGCTGCTGGTGCGGTCGAAAAAATGGTCGAGCCTCAGGGCCTGGGGCATGAGCATTGCCAAGCGCCGCGGCATGGCGCGGGCACGCGTCGCAGTCGCCCGAAAACTTGCGGTGATCCTGCATCGCATGTGGTGCGACGGTTCCGCATTCCGTTTCGGAAAGCAGGCCGACCTCGCAGCAGCCTGATGATGAACAACCGGAGGGAAAAGGCACAAACAGCAAGTTCTGCTTGAAAGGCAAATCGGATCGTTCCCGTGGGGACGATGGGCAAGGTGATCTCGTTTAGAGTCTCGAACCTGAGGGCGAAAACCCCAAGGTCGTGAAACAGATTGGGACACCTTGCCTTCCTGACCCCATCATGCGGCGGCCACGCGCCGACCGCGAAGAGAAGCGAGTGACCCGCGGGGCGGTATGATCCGAAATTTAGATCGGGAGCAGCTTGACTTCAACGATCCCAATCAGAGAAGACTCTAAGGACGCAGCCGGCTCATAAAAACCGGCGCAATCCGATCAGACTAGCCCGGCTCCGATACGCGCGCGAGGCCCTATCCCGCGGCCTTCCTCGGATGCTTACTGAGCAGCAATGGAACGTGTCGCCAAGGCAGTGAGGCATGGCAGGATATATTCTGATGTAAAAAACAAAATTATCTGCGCTCACAGTGCGGGTTTCACAAAATCCCGGACAAAGATTTCAGTAAGTCGCGGACACCGAATTCAGAAAGTTCGGGACAGCAAATTCAGTAAGTCGTGGACAGAAGCGACAGCGGATTTAGATCGAATCTCGTGAGCGCCGATCCGGCAATTTGTCCTCGTGTTTTAAGCGAGGATCTAATGCCTAGACGGAAGCAAGCGAGACATACTGATGTGAAAGACATTTGATCGATACTGCGGCTGACGTTCGAGCAGGAATTGTCGATACGCGCCGTTTCTGAGCGGCTGAAGATGAGCAAGACGTCGGTCTCAACGTATCTGCTGCGGGCGCGGGAGGCGGGGCTTGCAGCATGGCCACTTCCACCCGGTCTGGATGATGACGAGCTCTTGGAGCAGCGACTATTCCGGCGGATGGGGCGACCTCCTCGAGACAGCGAGGAACCGAACTGGCCGAAAGTGGCCAGCGAGTTGAAACGCAAAGGCGTGACGCTCAACCTGCTATGGCAGGAATACCGGGAGGTCCATCCGGATGGATACGGCTACACCTGGTTCTGCTGCCGATTTGCTGATTATGAGAGCCGCGCCAAACCCACCTATCGCAGTCGTCATGTGGCTGGTGTCGCGATGGAATGCGACTATGCCGGCCATACGATCCCGATCATCGATCCGTCTTCTGGCGAGATCCGGGCAGCACAGATTTATGCGGCCGTGCTGAGTGCATCGCAATTGGTGTTCTCCTATGCCAGCTTCAGTCAGAAGCTGCCGGATTGGATCGAGGCGAACCAGCGAGCCTTCAGTTACTTCGGTGGGGTGACGAAGACAACGATCTGCGACAACCTCAAATCCGCGATTGCCAAGGCTCTCTGGTTCGAACCGACGTTGAACGCGACATTTGCTGCCTTCGCCGAACACTACGATACGACCGTATTGCCAGCACGGCCGCGGCGTCCTCGGGATAAACCATCCGCGGAGGGATCGGTTTTAATCGTCGAGAGGTGGGTTCTGGCCAGACTTCGAAACGACCGTTTCTTCAGCCTTGTCGATCTCAATATCCGCATCAGCGCTCTGATCGAGGACCTTAACACCCGTACCATGCGTCGGTATGGAAAATCCCGGCGAGCCCTGTTCGATGAGGTCGAGCGCTCCCAGCTCAAGCCACTGCCGCCAACGCCGTTTGAATACGCGGAATGGAAGGTCGCCAAGGTTCATCCCGATTACCATGTCGACGTCGATAAGACGTTCTATTCCGTGCCGCACGGTCTGATCGGCAGGAAGGTCGATATCAGGCTGACGTATCGAGCGGTCGAGATCTTCTTTGACCACAAGCGGGTCGCCAGCCACATCCGAAGCTCCCAGCGTTCCGGCCATATCACTGTCAATGAGCATATGCCGAAAGCTCACCAGCGCTATGCAAACACGACGCCTCACACGTTGCGCAAGGAAGCGGCGAAGGTTGGGGCCAATACTGCGATATTTATCGAGCGTCTGCTTAGCGATCGGCCGCACCCGGAGCAAGGCTACAGATCCGCTCAGGGCATTCTCTCCCTGGCGCGTCGTTACGAAACCGATCGGCTGGAATTGGCCTGTGAGCGTGCGTTGGTCATCAATGCGCTGACCTATTCGTCTGTCGCCAACATTCTCAGATCTGGTCTCGATCAGGCTCCTGCCGCAAGCGAGACCGTGAAGCCGGCACCGCCGCACGGCAATATCCGCGGCAAAACCTACTACCAATGAAAGGACATCTAATGCTGACACATCCAACACTGGACCAGATGAGTGCGCTTGGTCCTGCCGGAATGGCAACCGCCTATCGCGAACTTATCGAGCAAGTTCATGGAAATGATCTTAGCTTTGACGAACGGCTTGGCCTGATGCTCGACCGCGAGATCGCACTACGAACCGACCGACGGCTGACCAATCGGCTCGCCACAGCAAAGCTTCGATTTGCCAATGCCTCGATCGAAGACATCGATTTTAGATCTCACCGCGGCCTTGATCGTCGCAATGTCTTGTCCTTGGCGCAGGGCGCATGGCTGAAGGCAAACGAGAACCTGATCCTGACAGGCCAAACGGGCACTGGAAAAACTTGGATTGCCTGCGCCTTTGCGAGACAGGCGGCCCGCCTCGACTACTCTGTCCTCTACGTTCGTATGCCGCGGCTCTTCGAGGATCTCGCACTTGCCAGGCTCGATGGACGCTTTCCGCGCCTCATCGACAAGCTGGCACGTGTTCAGTTGGACACCTCTAAAAACCTCCCCATTTTCCGCGTTTCATGATTCAATCCGGCCAGTGTGATTTTCTGGGAGCGGATGATGCGTGGGCAACCGGGCTTTTGGGATTTGGATGATCGTTACGAACGGCTGAGTGCCGTCGGCGATCCGCTGGAGAAGCTCAACAGCATCATTCCATGGGCGATATTTGAAAAACCTTTAGCGAAGGCGCTGAAGCGGTCCGACGGATCGAAGGGTGGACGTCCACCATTTCCGTCGGTTCTGATGTTTAAAATCCTGGTGCTGCAAGCGCTTTATAATCTCTCCGACGACCAAGCGGAGTTTGTTATCCAGGACCGGCTGTCGTTTATGCGTTTCCTTGGCCTTTCCCTTTCGCAGAAGGTGCCGGATGCCAAGACGATCTGGCTGTTCCGAGAGAGTTTGGTGCGTGCAGGTGCCATTGATAATCTGTTTGCCCGTTTCGACAAGCATCTCTCACGTTCCGGATATCTGGCCAAAGGCGGGCAGATCGTTGACGCCACGATCATCCAGGCTCCCAAGCAACATAACAGCCAGGACGAGAAAGACGCGATCAAGGCCGGCGAAATCCCTGAGGACTGGAAGGATAAACCCGCCAGGCTGGCCCAGAAGGACCGCGACGCGCGATGGACAGTGAAGTATTCCAAGGCGAAACGGCCAACGGAGACGCCGACGTCGACGACGACTGGCCAGCACGATATTGCCATTCCAATGTTTGGTTACAAAAACCATGCAGGCATCGACCGAGCCCATGGCTTTATCCGGGGATGGACGGTGACGAGTGCGAGCGCCCATGACGGAGCCCAGCTTCGAAACGTAGTGACCAAAGACAATACCGCGTCGACGGTCTGGGCCGATACGGCCTATCGCTCCAAGACCAACGAGGAATGGTTGCAGGACAATGGCCTAAAGTCCGACATCCATCAGAAGAAGCCAAAGGGCAAACCCATGCCGGAGGCGATGTCGCGCGCCAACGGCCGTCGTTCGAAGGTCCGCTCCGCCATCGAACATGTCTTTGCGCGGCAGAAGGACAAGATGAAGCTCTTCGTGCGCACCATCGGAATCAGCCGAGCGAGGGTGAAGATCGGCATGGCCAATATCACCTACAACATGCTTCGCTATGTCTGGCTGACTGGAAAACCACGGACCGCATAACGCGCAGCTGGCCGGAAGGCCGAAATGCATGCCGCAGATGCGGCAATCATCACAAAAAATGGGCGATCATCCGCGCGAGTTCATCGCGGAAATACATCCACGGCACCATCTTGCCAACTGCGACCGGTAAATCGAGGTGTCCAGTTGCTGGTGTTGGATGACTGGGGAACCCATACCCTGAATGACCGACAGCGCCTCGATTTGCTCGAAATCTTCGAGGAGCGATATCGAAGGAAATCGACCCTGATCACAGCTCAGCTTCCGGTGGCCGCCTGGCACGAAATGATTGGAGAAGCCACTTTGGCCGATGCGATTTTGGATCGCATTGTTCACAACGCCCACCGCATCACTCTAGAAGGCGACAGCATGCGCAAACGAAAAACGCCGACGCTCTTGACCGGCGACGAAATAACCGAACACAATCACGCGTAACAGCAACAAGGCAACCGGGATTCGATCGCATCCGTTGTCCGCGACTTAGCGAAACGCTTGTCCGCGACTTGCTGAAACCGCTGTCCCGATTTAGCGAAATCCGCACTCACAGCTCTTTCGCCTTTGCCGATCCCTAACGGGCTCGGCAAATACAGAGCAATGAGCGCAGATAATTTTGTTTTTTTACATCAGAATATATCCCAAAGTCTTAATGTATTTCATGATCATACAATTTTTTTTGCTTTATAGTTCGTTCATATATACGTATATTTTAATTGATCTATGAATTTATATTATTAAAATAATGAAAGGGACATCTAAAAATTTAGAAAATATTCAATTTATTTAATATTATATTGGCATGGATATTTAGATCAACGCCTCAAACATAGGTTACATCACAAAGTAGCTAATAATAAGAAACATAATTGAATCGGCTTCATAGACCAAATGACTCCTCATTCCTCGGCTTTGCTGTTGCCCCACTTGGTAACAATGTCGTCGGCCGATATTTCCTCCATGCCAGCACTCGCCAGGGTGATGCCAATTTTCTCAAGGTCAATCTCCCCCAGTATGTTCAGTGACTCAACAGCCCATTCGAGTTTCTTGACGTTGATACCAAACTTCTTGCCAAGGTCCCTGAAGAGGATCAACATCCGACCGTCCTCCATGATGTAACGATGTTTGAAGTTCTTGGGTGCTCCCTCGGTGGCATTATGGGAAACGGATTTCGATACGAAATCATGGATTGTTGCGGCATCCTTTCCGTACCACCCATTGAGAAGATCGAGAACAGTGCGGGGTTTGATACCTAACTTCTTCAAAAGTTCTATGCGCTCTTGGTCAAGAGCCTTCATGGCCTCCGTGACAATTGGTGTCATTCCTTCCTTGTAGAAATAGAAGTCCTCCTTAGTGTCTATCTTGGCGGCGTTAAAAATCACTGCGGGAGTGTGGCAGATACAGTTCGTGCAGTTGAGGGCCACTTCCAATCCGTTGGCAAGCCAAACGAGATTATTAGGGAATAGATCACCTATTTCTTTGGCCAGGGAGGGTTCGGGATGGGGAGTGGTGAAGGTGATCTCCAACTGGACACCTCTAAAAACCTCCCCATTTTCCGCGTTTCATGATTCAATCCGGCCAGTGTGATTTTCTGGGAGCGGATGATGCGTGGGCAACCGGGCTTTTGGGATTTGGATGATCGTTACGAACGGCTGAGTGCCGTCGGCGATCCGCTGGAGAAGTCTCAACAGCATCATTCCATGGGCGATATTTGAAAAACCTTTAGCGAAGGCGCTGAAGCGGTCCGACGGATCGAAGGGTGGACGTCCACCATTTCCGTCGGTTCTGATGTTTAAAATCCTGGTGCTGCAAGCGCTTTATAATCTCTCCGACGACCAAGCAGAGTTTGTTATCCAGGACCGGCTGTCGTTTATGCGTTTCCTTGGCCTTTCCCTTTCGCAGAAGGTGCCGGATGCCAAGACGATCTGGCTGTTCCGAGAGAGTTTGGTGCGTGCAGGTGCCATTGATAATCTGTTTGCCCGTTTCGACAAGCATCTCTCACGTTCCGGATATCTGGCCAAAGGCGGGCAGATCGTTGACGCCACGATCATCCAGGCTCCCAAGCAACATAACAGCCAGGACGAGAAAGACGCGATCAAGGCCGGCGAAATCCCTGAGGACTGGAAGGATAAACCCGCCAGGCTGGCCCAGAAGGACCGCGACGCGCGATGGACAGTGAAGTATTCCAAGGCGAAACGGCCAACGGAGACGCCGACGTCGACGACGACTGGCCAGCACGATATTGCCATTCCAATGTTTGGTTACAAAAACCATGCAGGCATCGACCGAGCCCATGGCTTTATCCGGGGATGGACGGTGACGAGTGCGAGCGCCCATGACGGAGCCCAGCTTCGAAACGTAGTGACCAAAGACAATACCGCGTCGACGGTCTGGGCCGATACGGCCTATCGCTCCAAGACCAACGAGGAATGGTTGCAGGACAATGGCCTAAAGTCCGACATCCATCAGAAGAAGCCAAAGGGCAAACCCATGCCGGAGGCGATGTCGCGCGCCAACGGCCGTCGTTCGAAGGTCCGCTCCGCCATCGAACATGTCTTTGCGCGGCAGAAGGACAAGATGAAGCTCTTCGTGCGCACCATCGGAATCAGCCGAGCGAGGGTGAAGATCGGCATGGCCAATATCACCTACAACATGCTTCGCTATGTCTGGCTGACTGGAAAACCACGGACCGCATAACGCGCAGCTGGCCGGAAGGCCGAAATGCATGCCGCAGATGCGGCAATCATCACAAAAAATGGGCGATCATCCGCGCGAGTTCATCGCGGAAATACATCCACGGCACCATCTTGCCAACTGCGACCGGTAAATCGAGGTGTCCAACTGCTTCTTGATGGCCTTCACGTAGATTGCATCATCCACCATTCTGCATCCGTAGGGCGACGTGGTTGTTTCTAGACTGGCAAGAGTCTCAAGCTTTTCCAGGCTCAAACTGGCAGCATTTCCGGGGATCCAGATCAGGATCTTCTGTTTAAGGTCAAGGACCTTCAGTTGTTCGATCAGTTCTTCACGAGCAACGTTAAGTGACGGGATGGTGACCATGATGTATTTTGCTGTTGAAACTGCATATGCAAGCTCTCTCATCACGATAGGACGATAGGTGCCCTCGATTTCCCCCATTGCTTTCAACCCATGTTCGGCAATCTGGGTACTATATCCCAGGTGGGAGGGGGCAGCCCATATCGAGACCGATTTGCGTCGGTAACTTAGATCAGCGGCAAGTGCGTTCCCAACGTTGCCAGAGCCGATGATGAGGATACTCATTTTGATCGGGGAAATGATAGATGAAAGAAAAATTTTAGGATTTGATAAAGTTGTTGGAGGCTTTTGCCCTATTTATAGAAGCGCTACAGGAGCTCTAGTCGCTAGCGGATCGCAAAAGTCAAAAACAGCGGCTCCTTAATTTCTTAAGTTCACACGGAGAAAGACAAATTTGCGATAACGTCTGACTTTTAGCGTCTGTCAGAGGAAATTAGTATCAGGGGGAGCCCCACCTAAATTTTGGCTCAGTTCCAATTTTCAACATGTGGGGTTTGTGATTGTAGCCGCAAAGTTAAAGTGTCCTGTTTCTGCAAAGTTGGAATGTCACACTCCCCGGGTCTGATTGACGTGTGGGAGATTGCAGATGGGATTGATAGCGATGAGCGAACGCGATCTTCAGCGGATCGAGGTTTTGTCGAAGGTTGTCGATGGGCGGATGACGTTGGTGGCGGCGGCGCATGTGCTGGGCTTGAGCACGCGCCAGGTGCATCGGCTGCTGGACAGAATCCAGACGACGGGTGCGGCTTCGATCCGCCACAAGGCAATTGGGCGACCGTCGAACAACCGGATCAGTTCCGGTGTTCGGGACTACGCGGTGACGTTTGTGCGTGAGTGTTACGCAGATTTTGGTCCGACCCTGGCTTGCGAGATGCTGGCCGAACGTGATGGATTGCGTGTGTCGCGCGAGACGTTGCGCAAGTGGATGTCAAGTGCTGGCATCTGGCTGTCGCGCAAACAGCGGCGGACATTTCATCAGCCACGCTTGCGTCGCCAGGCCTATGGCGAACTGGTGCAAATCGATGGATCGGAGCATCCTTGGTTCGAGGATCGGGGCGACCCCTGTTCGCTTCTGGTGTTCATTGACGATGCGACGGGCAAGCTGATGCAATTGCGGTTTGTGCGATCCGAGAGTGCGTTCAGCTATTTCGAGGCACTGGAGCTCTATCTGAAGGATCATGGGGCGCCGATTGCCTTTTATTCCGACAAGCATTCGGTGTTCCGCGTGGCCAAGAAGGACGCCAAGGGTGGCCAGGGCATTACCCAGTTCGGGCGTGCGCTTTGCGAGCTAAACATCGAGATTCTTTGTGCAAACTCGAGCCAGGCGAAGGGCCGGGGGGGCGAGCCGAGAGCTTGCGATAGCCCATGGCCCGCCCTTCGCGACCCAGGGTCTCCTCACTCACCGAGATGCGGAACTCTTCCCAAATCCATTGGGCAAGATCACACAGACGCCACCGAACGACGCCATCCAGATAGGGTGTCGGTCCGCGCTCGATGGCTTTCGCCAAGGCCGATCGCTGTTCGTCGTTCAGGAGAGAAGGCTTTCCCGGAGCCTTGCCGTTGATCAATCCGTCGGGGCCGCGAGCATTGAAGCGGACCACCCAGTCGCGCACGATCTGAACTGTCACACTGCCGAGCCGAGCGGCATCGGCGCGTGAACCGCCGTCATAGATCGATGCGAGCGAAAGAAGCCGCCGCGCCTGATCGGCATCGCGTGTTTGACGAGCTAGCCGCCGCAACCTGACCCCGTCGAAGTCCGACCGCAATGAAAGCGCTGAACCCTTCGCAAACCTCCAGTTTGCCCCAGAGATTCAGATTCGTCCGTCGTTGGGAATCCCCAAGAGAGTCAGTCTTACCGACGACTGGTATAAGTGCTTACGTATTTAGGCTAGCAAAATGCTTTATTTGATCGGACGGTGGACAATAAATTTAATAATTTAAGAAAAATCGGTAAATCCTCTTCCCACTCGAACCACCTTTGAAGCTATTTAAGTCCCATTTCGCCTTGGGTTCAGCACGAGAACAAATGTCGTTTATTTGGGTAGATCTGCGCGGTTATGGGAAAAATAAAATTCAAGATACGCTCAGGCAGCAGGCTATTCTGGTGATGGAGACTTATGGTTCCACTTTCCTATGGGGGGGTGAGACAATCATCCAATCTGGTTCGTTATATTTCATCTACGGCCCGAGAACGCTCCAGAATGATCTCAACGAGCACAACGGCACTTTGGTGATAAAGAACGAGGAACTGGTCGGCCTTTCTCAGACTTATCCCGATCAACTGCCGGCAGGGTTCGCAAGAGGAAATGGCTTCACGCACTACGCGGCAATATACAAAAGCGACTTGTTCGTACCTGTGGAGGGTGAATTCGTGAAGTGGAGCCGCTCTGGCCCAGCCGTGGATTACCCAATCGTGGCTTTTGGAACTGTACCCCAATGAAGTTACTCGTCATAGTAATATGGTATTTCAATACGAGCATGTAACTTTCTTTTTAAACTATTCCGTGAGGGCATTTTGTATCAGTAATTCTATTTAATTAAATATTCTGGTTACCTAATTCCTTTCATATCAATAATTTGGAATTCGGTTTATGTTCAACATAAATAATACAAATATATTGAAGTGGGTTAATAAATGGGATATAGTAGTACAGGCCCAGAAACCTGATATTATAACGTTAGGTTGGGAATATCATTGAAATATTCAAATTAAAAATTTTTTAAAGAGTCTTAGCTAAGCATAGATCAATATTTTCGTAATCTAAATTAGTGGTCACGAAAAATTATGATTCAGATCGTAGCGGACCGTCATTTCAGACATTATGTCCTTTTCACCATGACCCCAACCCACCAAGAGGGTCGAAGAGGCTCCGAGATATTTTGCGTTCCGGCAATGCATGTGTAATATTCTGTTTTCGTGCTGCAGAACAATCATTCGGTAATCCCCCCGTTTCTAACGGGGCTCGGCAGTAGAATTTTGTATTTTAGCGCTCTACGCATAGGGACATGTCGTCAATGAGCGTTACCACTGAGCCCGTATTGAGTGCAGTGTGGCTACAAAGATTCCTGAATGCGGATTATACGCCAGCAAGTTTGAACCGGTTAGTCTTCTACGCGACAGCCGTCTCTTTTGGTCGAAAAGCTAATGAGTAAGTTTTGACTGATAGGATATATCAAAATGTAATTCTTCGATTCTAAATCGGCGTTTATTAAAATACGAAGGGCATATTGACCGACGTCAAATATAATATTAGAATTGGTTTATGATCTAATTAAAAAATTTGATATTTAGTATTAATTTGTGAGCGAGAAACATGTATTTGTAATCCAACTGAGATTTAATTTATAATTGTATTTATAATTGGGACATCCAAAACACTATAGAAAGACTGTATTTTAAAATAGGCAAATATATCGTACACTCAGTTCCTTTTATTAATTATAGGCGTAACAATCGCTTATTTGAAGAAACTTTTTTCATGCAGATTATCCAATGGATAACTTTTTTAGAGAGTGCCATAAGCAACAATGGGGTAGAGAACATCCGTCTCATGGCATCTCGCATAGAGGCCATTCTGATTCATCAGGAGAAAGCATTCGCTTGGAAAGAGCGCTACGTAGTGGGTGTAAGCGAACCTGCTTTGTTTAATCTGCTCTGGCTCGAACGAAAGAAAGGTATCCTCCTTCTTCGAAGGGAGATAGAGGGCCCCGTCATAGATTCGGCGTGTAAGGTCGCTGTCCCCATACATGTAGATCAAGGCACCAGACGTTCGCATCGTTTCGCCAGTAGGCAAAATCTCGGCTTCTCCATGTAGTTCAATGAAGGTCTGAGTGGCGCTGATCAGATCGTAGGTCGACAGATCTTTTCCGATATAATTCGCCATCGCACTTCAGGAATGGTAATACTAATGACCGCCTTAAGTCACATAGCTCTCGTTATTAATATATATATATATTAATAATCCTGTGCGCAATTATTGAAATTGTTTGTCATTCCTTTGAATAGTCCCAATCACTCCTTGATTTTCGCTGATTGGAGTAATCGCTGCACATTTTTGACTTTACTAGGGGCGGCCGAATCTGTTCACATCGTGGCAAGTTTGATTTAAACCTTTTCAACGGGCGGTGCTGACGCTTTCAATAAAACCCGACACACTACCGGCTCTGTCACCGAAAATTGACAAATCATCGATGACACCTGGTCCCACAAGAATCTAAAGTCCGCTGAGCCATTGTCAATTAAGGCGGCGATGCGTGAAAATAGGGAGATGATTGCTATAGTACCATAGGAAAGATATACGGCTCCGTTATCTTTACGAATTGCCAACTAACTAGGGCGTCAGCGCTTCTATAAATTCGAGCATGAACCGTAGTGCTATCTCAAGGCATTTAGTACCTTACTATGGCGGTACCTAGATGGGCGGTTCGTGACCTGACTCAAATTCTGAATGCTCAGGAACTCTCACTTCGCTTGGAGCAGGCCCGTAACGATTTCCGGACCACTGTAGGATCAGTCTGCTACTTCAACGCTTCGATACGTACTCCCGGTCAATCTGACGATGAATACATAATGACCGATCAATCTTTGACTTACGTGTATGCTGATCAAGCGACTGCTCAAAGATGCGCTATGAACCGCCTTCTACCCTCTAGTTCAAGCAACTTCGGCGCTGCGGCAACGGCCATACCCCCGTGGCTGTTAGATCCGCGGCGGTTGAACCGCCTGCTGCAAGATGGAACTGACCAAGGGGGCCTGGTCAATTACTATGACGGCCCACATAAAAACGCTTTTTTCCTCGCCATCATGCTAAGCAACATATTTGTACGCTCTGGGGCTGATGAGATCAATGGCGTATCTTACGACTTCTTTGCGAGAGGTGGCAACTACACCGACGGAGGAGAAGATGAAGATGAAGATGAAGATGAAGAAGAAGTCCAGGACCGGGAGTTTCGGTTGGATGACCTAGTCAGTTATCCGATCATTGCCTGGGGCTCATGTCCGCGTTCTGCTTAATCAACGGTCCGGATGACGTGCGACGCTCTTACGTGTGTTATGCTAAATAAATGGTTGATAACCATATTTCCGTTGAAATTTTAAATGAAAAATGTCTGTCGTAATTTAATATATGTCAACTGTGTCTTTCTTTAGAGAGTGTTTGTAACGTTATTCTGTCGAATAATATTACGTTACTGTTTCCATATATGTTATATATTTGAAATTTTAAATCATTCATCTCCCATATGATTCTCCATAATACGTCTCACCATGAAGCTGGCACTCGACATCATTTAGGCCATTGGCATATTTAGAAAAATTAAACTGCATCAACGTGGATTGAAAAATGAGTCTAATCCAATTGTCAGATTGAGCTAGAGGCTACACTGTTTGGGTCCTCTATGTGTTTAGTCCCAACATTTCACAGCTTAGGTTTTGAATGAAGATTTCTGGCTTTTTATCGTTGAGTTGGCGGATGACTCGTACGGTGTTTTGAAACGTAGCGCTTTGAGCCGCTTTGCGTAGTGGTTGGCGCGTAGCCAGTCCCGGACATGACAGAAACAGCGGCTCATTAATTTCTTGAGTTCACACAGAGAAAGACAAATTTTGCGATAACATCTGACTTTTATAGTCTGCCAGGGAGAGTTTATATCATGGGGAGCCCCACCTAAATTTTGGCTCAGTTCCAATTTTCAACATGTGGGGTTTGTGATTGTGATGATTGGTGCGGTTACAGTGATACAGCTCATATCTGTCACGCCGTCCGGTCACCAATTTCGCCCGCCCATTTTGACTTCAGAGAGCCAATGGATTTGGAATTAGGTACGGTTGCTGGGCGGTTTGGCGTTACGTGCAAAAGTCGATGAAGACTTTAACCACGCACGCGTTTTGTGGGCCAAACGAAGTGACACTCGTTGAATTTAAGAGGTCTGGCCTTATTTTCAAACTCCACCGCATTAAGATCTGGATCGATCCGATTGTTTTTATATGTGCCCATTGTCATATTTTTTTGATAACTAAACAAGCTGTGCAACGCTTCTCTTCTCTGACATCCTCGGAAATATGTAAGTATAATTTCATATTGAAAAATCGCTTCATATCACTGCTATTCGGCATTGAAGTCAGTTTTTTTGCAGGACGAATGCCTCTGAGAGTGCTCTCGCTGATCAAGTACTCCTGGGAAAGCAAGCCAGTCTGCTGCATAAGCCCTGGGTTCAGAGACTGACAAAGTCATGGATGTGCGGCGGAAGCTATTCATACATAACCGTAGAAGCTGATCCTGGCCAAGAACTAGAGGTCATCAGTGGCTACAGTTTGGCAGGCGATGAGCCAAGCCGGAAAAGCGTGCTTGCTTCTGTGATAGGGGGGGGCTGATGAATTTCCGAGCAATCTGAAAGATGCAATCGACATCGTCACCAAGACGTATCCTCCCGAAAAAACCGTGGTCAGATTGGTTGACCGTGTAGATCCTGAAGCTGGTAGCAGTGACCTTAAGGTGCAGGAAACGGGACAAAACCGGAAGGTGATGGATGAGTGGAAATCCATTCTGAACAATATGTCGCCCCCGCAACGCGCCATGTTGGTTGCCTGGAACCGGGTAGAGCGCGACACGGTTCTGGATCGCATCACAAAGCTGCCCTACCTGCCGAATGTCGCTGCGACTTATCTGAATGCCAATATTTCCTGTATAAAAAGACAGGAAATGCGTTGGCGTGAAGGCGTCCAAATGGGGATCTGGGAGAGAATAATCTTCTGGATTTGGATGCTGGTGATGCAACTCGGTGTTATCGTCCCCGATACTGTTTCCGTTTTCCTCGGAGCAGTCATTGCTGTGTTCCGTTCGGGACCGATCAGATTGCAAAATCAGCTCATGGCAATCGCGATATTGGATTTTCCCTGGGCGGATGAAAGGCTTGCGCGCTTCATCATCCTGCAGCGCTTCCTTGGTATTCTTCCAACGATTTTGTTCGGCATTTCCGCCCTGGCAGATTCAGGTTTCCGACGGACAGCTTTCAAAGGTGTGAGCAATATATCCTGGAAAGCAGTTATCTGCATCCTCTGGCAAGTCCTAATGCACAATTGGAAAAATCTGTACGATTTATATTATTCCAAGCGTTTAAGGGCGTTGAGGCTGTCGAGCCTCGAAAAGTCAGAGATTGTTGAATGTCAAGTTAGTCTGTCACGTCGCAACGCTCTCATCTATGCCGAGTTTGAGATTTACCAACTCGGAAATCGATTTGGGGCGCAGACGAGTTACTATAAGCAGGATCATGAGGATGTGGCAAAAGGTCTGCACTGGATTGCTCATACAGAGACAAAAGAAGCCGTCCAAAAGAATTTTGCCGGCAAGTTTTCAATTTTAATTGCGGTCATTGCCATCGGGAGTTTGATTTGCACATCAGCCTTTCCAGTCGATCCCTACGCCGGCCTTGTTGCGATTGCTTATTTTGGTCCCTTGACCATCAGAACTGCGGTTGATGTTTGGGATCCATCCCAAAGCCTTGAAGATCTTTTGCGCCTGTTCACGATTACTGCTGGGCCAACATTTCCGAGCACCCTCTTGATGGTCGTCAATTTGATTTATTGGATTATCACCAGAGAGGCGTTGTTCGTTGGCTTTTTGAACATAAAATTCGCCATCACATTCGCAGTTCTGTTTTATCGTAAGCGCGGTCTCCGCCCCATTGGATTGGGTGTATTTTGAGGCTTGCTGCGTATGCGAGAAGGTTTCCAGTTTTATCTGGAGATTTGCATGGCAGATGATGGATTTGTTGGTCGCTACGAAGTTGTCGAGCCGCGCCGCGGTAACCGGCGTTGGCCGGATGATGTGAAGGCGCGGATCGTGGCGGAAAGCTTTGAGCCTGGTGTTCGTGTTGTGGATGTCGCGCGCCGTCACGGCGTTATAGCAAACCAGCTTTCCGATTGGCGACGTCAAGTGCGTGACGGCATTCTGGTGCTGCCGTTTGCGGCGGCAACGACGCCGTCGGAGCACGATGGTGTCGAGCCGTCATTTGTTCCTCTGGCAATCGCTGCGGAGCCGCCTGAGCCTGTCAATCGTTTGCCGCTGCCGAAGCTGGCCTCCGACGGGCCGAGTGTGCAGGTTTTGACGTTGGAGATTGGCTCAGACGTTGTGATGCGGGTTCCTAATAATGTGCCCGTTGAACGGGTCGCCGCTCTGGTTCACGCTGTGCGAGGAGCGTCATGATCGTCGCGGGCCAACGACTGCCGATCCTGATCGCAACCCGTCCGGTTGACTTCCGCTGTGGGCATCAGGCGCTGGCTTTGATGGTGCAGACCGAGTTGAAGCTGGACCCGCATTCCGGGGTGACGGTGATCTTCCGGTCGAAGCGCGGGGATCGTCTGAAGATCCTGGTGTGGGATGGCACAGGAATGGTGCTAACTTACAAAATTCTTGAACATGGAAGCTTTGCCTGGCCCAAGGTTCAGGATGGGACGATGCGTCTTTCCAGGGGTCAATATGAGGCTTTGTTCGAAGGTCTTGACTGGCGGCGGGTGATGGCGCAACGGGTGACCGCGCCGTCGGCGGCAGGATGATTGTTCGGCCGTCTTTCTATTGTTTTATTTGGATTTTTTGAGCTGCTTTGCTATAAAGCGGCATGTCGCAACCTATTGATCTCAGCCTGTTTCCGGACCTTCCGCCAGAGGTAGTCAAAGCCTTTGCGGCGATGCAGTTCGAACTGTCGGTCGAGCGTGCGGCACGCCAGCATGAGCAGGCGGTCGTTGCCGAAAAGGACGCGTTCATCACTGAGCTGAAGGAACTGATCGAGAAGCTTGAGGGGCAGGTTCACGACTACAGGCGCACGAAGTTCGGGCCAAAATCGGAAAAGCTCGATCCGGCGCAGATGGAACTGGCACTGGAAGACCTTGAAACGGCGATTGCCGAAACACAGGCGCGGATCGCCGCCGTCGAGAAGAAGATCGAAGCCAGCGCAGATGATCCCGAAAAGGCTGGCAATTCTGGAGAGGTTGGCGATCCGGACAAGGCCGTTTCTCGCAAGGAGCGCAAGGCCCGTGCACTGCCCGAACACCTGCCGCGGGTCGAGCGCGTGATCGAGCCCGATAGCATCGTTTGTCCCTGCGGTTGCGGCAACATGGTCCGGATCGGCGAGGACCGGACGGAACGGCTCGACCGGATCCCGGCGCGCTACGAGGTGATCGTCACGATCCGCCCGAAATACGCATGCCCCAAGGGTCGAACCGGCGTCGTCCAGGCCAGAGCGCCGGCGCATCTTCTGGAAGGGAGCTGGCCGACGGAGGCCCTTCTGGCGGAGATTGCCGTCTCCAAGCATTCCGAACACATGCCCCTCAACCGTCAGGCCGAGGTCATGGCGCGACACGGCGTGCCAATCGACCGCACGGTGCTGGCCGATTGGATGGGGCGCACGGGTAGCGAAATCGCACCGGTGGTCGACCACATGGCCAAACGGCTGCTGTGGGAAAGCACGCGCCTCTATGTCGACGAAACGACCGCCCCGGTGCTGGATCCTGGGCGAGGCAAGACAAAGACCGGCTATCTCTGGGCCGTGCTGCGTGACGACCGCGGCTGGAATGGTTCTGCTCCGTCAGGTGTGGTGTTCCATTATCGGCCCGGGCGTAAAGGAGAATATGCCGCTGAGATCCTTGACGGGTTCAACGGCACAATCCAAGTGGATGCCTACGGCGGTTACTCTCATCTCGCTACGTCCGATCGTATCGGCGGCGCTCCGCTGAAGTTGGCTTTCTGTTGGGCACACGGGCGCAGAAAGCTGATCAAGGCCACGCCAAAGAGCGGATCGCCCATCGTCGACGAGGCGTTGGTGCGGATCGCCGCGCTCTACAAGATCGAAGACAGTATCCGAGGCTCAGACCCCGAACATCGCCGGGCAGTTCGACAGGACCTGTCCCTCCCGCTGGTGGAGGAGTTCTTCACCTGGCTGGCAGCCCAGGCCGCGCGCGTCTCACGCAAATCTGACCTCGGAAAAGCCCTGGCCTATATGCTGACGCGACAGGACGGATTCCGGCTGTTCCTGGACGATGGCCATGTCGATATCGACTCCAACCTGGTGGAAAACGCGATCCGCCGCCCGGCCATGAACCGCCGCAATGCGCTCTTTGCGGGGCACGATGAAGGGGGCCGCAATTGGGCTCGGTTTGCCAGTCTTATCGGCACTTGCAAAATGAACGGCGTTGAACCTTACGCCTATCTTTGCGACCTCTTCACCCGCCTCGCAAACGGCCACCTCGTGAAAGACATCGATGCCCTGATGCCTTGGGCCTATGCCACCCGCATCAAGGCCTCACAATGAGCTCGTCAGATACTCATCGGTGAGCTCACATCCGGCCCCCAGGCAAAACTATCAAGCCGCTGCAACTGAAAAATCAATGGGGCGTGGACGCCGCATACGCTGATTCCGATGGTGCGCACGAAGAGCTTCATCTTGTCCTTCTGCCGCGCAAAGACATGTTCGATGGCGGAGCGGACCTTCGAACGACGGCCGTTGGCGCGCGACATCGCCTCCGGCATGGGTTTGCCCTTTGGCTTCTTCTGATGGATGTCGGACTTTAGGCCATTGTCCTGCAACCATTCCTCGTTGGTCTTGGAGCGATAGGCCGTATCGGCCCAGACCGTCGACGCGGTATTGTCTTTGGTCACTACGTTTCGAAGCTGGGCTCCGTCATGGGCGCTCGCACTCGTCACCGTCCATCCCCGGATAAAGCCATGGGCTCGGTCGATGCCTGCATGGTTTTTGTAACCAAACATTGGAATGGCAATATCGTGCTGGCCAGTCGTCGTCGACGTCGGCGTCTCCGTTGGCCGTTTCGCCTTGGAATACTTCACTGTCCATCGCGCGTCGCGGTCCTTCTGGGCCAGCCTGGCGGGTTTATCCTTCCAGTCCTCAGGGATTTCGCCGGCCTTGATCGCGTCTTTCTCGTCCTGGCTGTTATGTTGCTTGGGAGCCTGGATGATCGTGGCGTCAACGATCTGCCCGCCTTTGGCCAGATATCCGGAACGTGAGAGATGCTTGTCGAAACGGGCAAACAGATTATCAATGGCACCTGCACGCACCAAACTCTCTCGGAACAGCCAGATCGTCTTGGCATCCGGCACCTTCTGCGAAAGGGAAAGGCCAAGGAAACGCATAAACGACAGCCGGTCCTGGATAACAAACTCCGCTTGGTCGTCGGAGAGATTATAAAGCGCTTGCAGCACCAGGATTTTAAACATCAGAACCGACGGAAATGGTGGACGTCCACCCTTCGATCCGTCGGACCGCTTCAGCGCCTTCGCTAAAGGTTTTTCAAATATCGCCCATGGAATGATGCTGTTGAGCTTCTCCAGCGGATCGCCGACGGCACTCAGCCGTTCGTAACGATCATCCAAATCCCAAAAGCCCGGTTGCCCACGCATCATCCGCTCCCAGAAAATCACACTGGCCGGATTGAATCATGAAACGCGGAAAATGGGGAGGTTTTTAGAGGTGTCCAGTTAGCTCTCGAGCATTAAAACGTGCGGACCCACGTTTCATAGATATCGTGCGCGTCGTAAATTCTTATCCAACTCCAAATCGACACATGTCGTCGATGTCGCGGACTGTTTGTTTTTTCTTCAACATCGCGGTGTTGAGAATTGTTTGGTTGACAGGATATATACGGATGTCACATCCGTGCATCCGTGCATCCGTGCATCCGTGCATCCGTGCATCCGTGGTAAGCATCCGAGGAAGCCTGCAATTACCCACACCTCGGTTACCTGCGTTGCTGACCGTTTGATCGAGAATTTCAATTTCCTGCTCGGTGAGAGCAGCAGTTGGCGGTGTTTCGGGCGCAGTGCGCGCAAGCATTGTCAACCAGAGCACTCGCCAGCTCATAATGCAGAACACGGCGACGAGGTTTGCCAGTCGATCGGCCGTTCGTAATCTTGCATCTTCAGCCCGGCAACCGGACTTAGGCGGTGTGGACGGATTGCCGCATGTTTAATTTCTGCGATTGAACTAAGCCGCTGATCGCGGCGATTCGTGGCGGGCTTTGACGAGAGCGCCCTGACTGAGAGGATGGTTGTGTTGCAACCCACCCTTCAGACAGGAGGCCCCGATGGCTGAGATAAGCCCTCTTCGCCGCCGAATGATTGAGGACATGACAGTCCGCAATTTGTCCCCGGCGACCCAAAGATCCTACATCAGTGCAGTCCGGAAGTTCAGCCGCTATTTCGCCCGATCACCTGATCGACTTGATCTTGGGGACATTCACACGTTCCAGGTTCACCTTGTCTCAACGGGGATATCATGGGCATCTTTAATTCAGATCGTGTGTGCTCTTCGATTCTTCTATGGCATCACGCTTGGCCAAGACGATGTCCCCGATCGGATCCCGTATGCGCGCGAACCACGCAAGCTCCCCGTTATTCTATCGGCAGACGAGGTGGTGCAATTCCTTGAAGCCGTCTCCAGTCTGAAGGCGCGGGTAGCGCTGACCACAGCTTATGCTGCTGGCCTCAGGGTCGGCGAGGTCTGTGGTCTGAAGATCGAGGATATCGATAGTTCCCGGATGGTGATCCATGTTCGTCATGGCAAAGGTGCCAAGGCGCGATACGTGATGCTGTCAAACGAACTGCTGGGCATTTTACGCAGTTATTGGCGCCTATCGCGACCCACCGGGTTCCTTTTTCCAGGGCGCGATGCCGACAGGCCAATCGAACCGACAGTTTTGAACGCCGCCTGTCGATCAGCAGTTGCCGCTACTGGCCTTTCAAAGCGGGTTACCGTCCATACGTTGCGGCATTCCTTTGCAACGCACCTTCTGGAGAATGGCACCGATATCCGGATCATTCAGGTCTTGCTTGGCCATGCCCATCTATCCAGCACTGCGCATTATGCACAGGTGTCCACTGACACCATCAGGTCGACCGCCAGTCCCCTTGACCGTTTGCGATTGGAGGTGACTCCGCCGGAAGGGTAGCCGGTTGCGTCCCGCCTTCGAAGTCGCCGACATCTTTCGGTGGCATGGGGGATCTTACAGACGAGAGAACGCCGGTCATCTTGGCCGCAGCGAACGACGCGTCATGGGAGCAATAGAAGCCTGCCGGACACCCAGGCTCGGGGGTCATGTCGATGCTTGCGATCAGTGCGGCAGAACCCGCATCTCCTATAACTCATGTCGTAATCGCCACTGCCCAAAGTGTCAGGGAGCCGCTCGCAAGGATTGGGTCGACGCACGCATCGCCGATCTCTTGCCGGTCCCCTATTTCCATGTGGTCTTCACGCTACCACGTGATGTCGCTGACATCGCCTTCCAGAACAAGGCGGTCGTCTATGCATTGTTGATGCAGATCTCGGCCGAGACCCTGCAGACCATCGCAACTAACCCCAAGTGGCTAGGCGCAGAGATCGGCGTCACCGGCGTACTTCACACCTGGGGCCAGGCGATGACCCACCATCCCCATGTCCACTGCGTCGTACCGGGCGGAGGCCTCTCACCAGACAGAACAAGGTGGATCAATTGCCGATCGGTACTTGCCTATCTTGGCCGCTACACCCATCGTGTTGCCATCGCAAACAGCCGCATCGTCCATGTCGATGACGACCATGTCGCCTTCAGATGGAAGGATTATCGTGGAGACGGTCGCGACCGTGAGAAGATTATGTGGCTTCATCCCCACGAGTTCATCCGGCGCTTTCTCCTTCATGTGCTTCCGGATGGCTTCCACCGCATGCGCCACTTTGGCTTCCTCGCCAATTGTCATCGGCGCGATCGTATCGCTCTCTGCAGAAGCCTCCTCGGCCAACCATCACCGACAGGCGAGCGATCCCATTCGACAAAATCTCAGCAGGCCCATTCCTTCGAATGCCCCGATTGTCAGCGCCCCATGCGTCGAACTGGCGTCACCGTTGCCCCTGTACCACCGCCTCGGCCATCATCCTTCTGGTGCGATACTTCATGATGTCAGACAACCGCAAACATCACAGCATATTCCCACTCGTCCAGCGCTGTGCCGGCGATCGATATCGCTCGACCCCCGCAAGATCGAACCGCTTCAGATCCCGGTACATTTGGCCCACAGGTCTGCAAGGTCTCCGGCAAAACGCTCCCGAATGTCCATTCTCAAGATCAGCGACACCCTCGGAGCAATCGGGACGGCATGGTTCCGGCTCCGCCGACATAGGGCCGCTTCTCAATTCCCCATAGCAGCGTCGAACAACCCGCGTCTTAGTTCAATCCGGCTTACATGAGGCCGCCCGAACCCGCCGCGCTGTCCCATGCGACCTCAAATAACCCTCCAGATTCCCAAATCAGTATTTGAATGATTCATGGGTTGCCGGTTTCAGAGGAGATCGGCGATGCTGACGAAGATGACAGAGGCGGACTGGGCGGCACGCACTTGAGGTTTTCCGCGTCTCGCTTCCACGGCGGGGCGACAAGGGTCGAGATGACCGGCTGTTTTTGGAGGCCCTGCACTATTTCTCCGTCAACAATATCACCTGGCGCGGTCTGCCGGAGCGCTATGGACATTGGAACAGTGTCTGGAAGCGCTTTTCCCGATTGAGCAAGGCGGGTGTTTTTGAGATTTTCTTCGAGCACCTTGCCAGCCTGAGCACGTCGGCCGATCTAGTTCAGATGTTCGACAGCACCGTGGTGCGCGCGCATGTTTCGGCAGCGGGAGCAAAAGGGGGCAATATGGCCAAGCGCTTGGCCGCTCGCGAGGCGGCTTCTCGACCAAAATCCACCTGAAGACCGATTTCGACGGACATCCCATCGCCTTTGATCTGACCGGGGGCGAGAAAGGTGACGCTCCGCACTTTCCAATCCTGCTTGGCCTTGGCCCCGATGTAGATCCCCGCGCCGCCATGGGCGACAAGGGCTATGACAGCAAGGCTAACCGGCAGGCCGCAAGAAGACGGGGCGCGGTTCCCGTCATTCCTTATCGTTCAACGGCAAAATCAAAGCCGACGTTCTTTCCCAAAGCGCTCTACAAAGGTCGCGCCCGCATCGAGCAAGCAGTCGGAAAACTCAAGCGCTTCAAGCGCGTCGCGCTACGATGCGAGAAGACCAAACAAAATTTCTCCTCCATCGTCGCAATCGCCGCAGGCTTCATCTTGATCAAATCCGTCCACACTGCCTAATACGCGAAGATTCTTGGCGGGTTCGGAAAACTTGTTGGCGAGGCCACCATTCGAGGGCACGTTATCCGAGAGGTTGTGATTTTGGCATACAGGAATGACCCTGTTAGCATGAGAAATAAATAAGGCTTGTCATGCGTAATTGTAGTCGGGCCGTAGACCTAGTGGATGGAATCTAACGCTTGGTGCCCGCGTTTAACGGCGGCGATGATTTTGTCGGGATCGGCGGTCCAAGTGAAGGGCCTTGGCTTTTTGTTGTGCTCAACGAGGAAACGGTTGATGGCGGCCTGGAGATCGACGACGGAATGGAAAACGCCGCGTTTCAGACGCCGCTTCGACAGCCTGGCGAAGAAACCCTCCACCGCGTTGAGCCATGAGCTTGAAGTCGGAGTGAAGTGGAAGGTGAAACGCTCGTGACGGTCGAGCCAGGCTCTCACCTTGGGATGCTTGTGGGCAGCATAGTTGTCGAGGATGACGTGGACGGCCTTGTCGTCCGGCACCTGGGCGTTAATGGCGTTGAGGAAGCGGATGAACTCCTGATGACGATGACGCTGCATGTTGCGGCCGATGACGGTGCCGTCGAGCACGTTGAGGGCGGCAAACAGCGTGGTTGTGCCGTGCCGCTTGTAGTCGTGGGTCATGGTGCCGAGCCGACCCTTCTTCATCGGCAGGCCCGGCTGGGTGCGGTCGAGCGCCTGGATTTGGCTTTTCTCATCGACCGACAACACGACGGCGTGGGCTGGCGGATCAACATAGAGGCCGACAACGTCTCGCAGCTTGTCGACGAATTTCGGGTCGTTGGACAATTTGAACTGCCGCCACCGATGAGGTGCGAGGCCATGCGCTTTCCAGATACGCCTGACTGCGCTGGCGCTGATGCCGGCGGCCGTCGCCATCATGTCGGCCGTCCAGTGCGTCGTCTCGCCCGGCGGATCAGCCAGCGTCAGGGCCACCACACGCTCGGCGACATCGGGTCCGAGCCGCACAATACGCGACGGCCGCGTCTTGTCGCGCAGGAGACCCTCGACGCCTTCTGTGGCGAAGCGCTCTTGCCAGCGCCATACGCAGGTCTTCGATTTGCCGGTCTGGCGCATAATCTCGACAGTCCCGACGCCATCGGCACTCAGCAGGATGATCTCGGCCCGCCAGACGTGCTTTTGGGGCGCATTGCGATCCCTGGTCAAGGCCATCAGGCGTTGGTGAAAGAACGGATGCCGCAAGAATGCAGCGCTTGATGTGAGAATGGAGCATTTTATCCTCTGGAGTTTTGTTATCGTTGGGTCCCAGGCGTGCATTCATATGGGATCCCACTTTTATACAAAGGAATTTTGGTGATGCAAGCGCGATGTTTCGATCATTCAGTAATTTGAGAGAACGCCTTGCCTGACCACCTCGAGATGATCGATCATCGCCAGCCGGGCTGCATCGCCGTCGCCTTTGGAAAGGGCTTCGAGTATTGCGCGGTGCTCGCGGACGCCGGGCTTCGCGCGAACCACGGCCATCTGCCTTTCGAAAATGGTCGTGTAGCGCCGCATCTCCGCAATGGCGGCGGACATAAATGGATTTCCGCTCTCAGTAGCGATGTAACCGTGCAGTACATCATCGAATTGCCATACGATCTCAGGGTCAGGATCGGCATTTGCTTCGATTGCGTCGAGCATGTCGAAGAGCGATTCAACGCGATCTCGACGACCGTGCAGAGCCGCCTGGACAGCGGCTGGCGGCTCAAGAAGGGCGCGCATCGCCAAGCTGTCGAGATAGTCTTTGAGGCTGATCACCCGAACAGACAGAACTCCCTTTTCGTCGCGAACAAGGAGCCCCTCGCCTTCCAGTCTCCCCAGTGCATGGCGCATTGGCGACCGTGAAACCGAGTGCTGCACAGCCAGTCTGCGTTGTTGCACGACCGATCCGCCGACAAGTCTGGCGGCAAGAATGTCCGCCAGCACGCTGCGGTATGTATTATCCGCAAGACTGGTATCGACCTGCTCATCAAGTTCATTGTCACGAGGCAATTATGTTGGTCCCTTTTCGATATCGGTTATCATATGCAACAAGAGCCATCTTGAAGGAAGTGGCGCGTCGCACGAGAGATCGGGCGGAAGCGGATTGGAGATTGACAGGACTGTGACAGACGTTTCAAGCGGGCGGGTGGAGACCGCCCCAGACAAAAGCGCGCATAATCTCGCATCCATGGCCTACAAGGCCATATCCGACATGATTAGGCATCGCAGGCTGAAGGGGGGCCATGTCATCGTGGAGGCTCGGCTTGCCGAGATACTTGGCATCTCGAGAACTCCCTTGCGGGAAGCCCTTCAACGCCTTGAAGGCGAAGGTCTCGTCCGCAAGAGCAACGGCCGGAACTACGTAGTTCGTCATGTGGACATCGGCGAGTATTTGCAAAGCTTGAGGCTTCGCCTGCTCATCGAACCCGAAGCCGCAGTCTTGTCCATAAAAGCGATCCCCCGTCGCCAACTCATAACAGTCAGGAGAGAAGTTCACGAACTGCTTGGGGCCACCGCCTATCATACCGATCAGCACTGGTTCTCAGACGACAACCTTCACAACATGATCATCGACAATTGCGGCAATGCCGTTATGGCAAAGGTCCTGCGGGAACTTCGAGCGACGACGCGGTTGTTCGAAATCGAGCGGCTAAAGGATCGCCTCAGGCCGGATTCGACCGAACATCTCGTCATAATCGAAGCGATCGAGCTTGGAGATAAGAAATCTACCCGGGATGCGGTGGCTGGCCATATCGTCAGCCTGATAGAGTTCGCTCGAAGACATTTGCAATCGACGGAAATCTGACATTGGATTGGTTTGCGCTTGATGGGAAGCGAACCCTCGACCCGTGTCTGAGAGTCGGACTCGAAAAGCCTTCAATGATATCGATACCTTGCAAGGCGCCGAGTGATCAGGCGAATGTGGGCGATCATGATCCATGCCTGTGAGGAGGCGATGGACTTTTCTACGTCTTTTGCCAGTCTTCGGCATCTGCCAAGCCAGGCGAAGGTCCGCTCGACGACCCAGCGTCGTGGCAGCACGTCAAAGCCTTTCGCTTTGTCCGAGCACTTGATGATCTCGACAGTCCAGCGCCCGATCTTCTTCAGTCGCCGCTTCAGCTTGTCGCCTGCATAACCACCATCGGCGAAGACATGCAGCAACCATGGCCACCTGTGGCGAATGGATTTCAGGAGATCGGGAGCACCGTCGCGATCCTGGATGTCGGCGCTGTGCACCATGAGGCCGACCATCAGGCCGAGCGTATCGACGATGATATGGCGCTTGCGCCCTTTGACCTTCTTGCCCGCATCGTAGCCTCGTATGCCGCCACTTTCCGTGGTTTTCACGCTCTGGCTATCGATCACGCCAGCCGTCGGGCTTGCCTCTCTGCCCTCCAACTCGCGAGCCTCCATCACCAGATGATGGTTGATACGTGTCCAAAGTCCCAGTGCCCGCCATTCATAGAAATATCGCTGGACGGTTGAACAGGGCGGAAAGTCCTTTGGCAGCATGCGCCACTGGCAACCGGTCGTGGCGATGTAAAGCAGAGCGTTGACGACCTCGCGCAAATCAGTGGTGCGGGGACGGCCCAAGCGGCGGGGTATCGGCAGAAAAGGCTCAACCAAAACCCATTCCCGATCCGTCATGTCACTTGCGTAGCGTGCCGTGCGCCGGGCATAGTGCCGACGGGTGATTTCAGTCCAGGCCATCGTGTACTCCATCGAATCTTCGCAAATCCGAAGGAATCATAACCTGTTGAAATCACCCACCTCTTTTTGAGGCAGCCTCTGAGATCTATTAAGTGATTGATACAAAAGGAAGCGTGGTTCGTAAGGGATATCGGCGGTCACGTAAGCCATCACTATGGAACTAGCTTCTCCTGTTTTAAATTTAGCAGGAGCGTCCTGGTGTCGTTAGTTCGTTAGCTCGCCAACGTTTATCTCGCCTCCCGATACAGTTGTTAACATGTGTAATCTCGTCGCATTGGTCGTTGCTACGAGGCTTGCTGCGGCTGGGCAGAAAATCCGGCGTTGTTCTAGGGGGCGTCTGCAGTTTCGGAAGACGTCTTAGTTTTTATTCATCGTCCGCCCCTGGCATTAGATATACTATTTTGCTCGAAAGCGAGCTGGGGACGGCTTAATCGTTGCGCTAGCACTGGACAGAGCACTCCTCAATGCGTGCACGGATGCTACCGTCCCTTTTTCTGCTATATGCGCAGCTGTTGGTTGATCAGCTATTCACGCGACAAACCCAGGAATAAGTGTCAGCTTCTTCACAGGATGTTACGATAGGATATCATATCAGCCACGCAAGTCATCAATAAAGGCGACGGCTCCAATGCGAGCCTTCCCAATGATTTCGATCAGGCATCACCGACGTGCTGGGAGCAACAAACTGACTTCCACGTCAGTCGATCGTAGTGTCCGCCTATACTGCGCAGAATTCTTATCGTTTCGTACTGAAATACCGCTCGGGGCGACGTCTGCCGGTAGATAGGATGAACGCCAACATCGAGTCTTGTAAAAGGTCCAAATGCCGACCAATGCCCGCGATCGCCTCCGATATGCGCGGCGAGAGACCAGATCACGCGAACCAAACTCATCAACGGTCAAGCTCCTTGATTGTCATAAAAACATAACTTGTTCGTCTGCAGGTTTGAGACCAAATTATACCGGTGGGGCGCAACTGACTGGAGTGAAAAATGACTGACAACACCGAATACAAGCCCGCCAGCGTCTGGACATGGGACCAGGCAAGTGGCGGCCGGTTTGCCAATATCAACCGGCCAAACGCCGGTGCGACTCACGACAAGCCCCTCCCGATAGGCAAGCATCCGCTGCAGCTCTACTCGCTGGCGACGCCGAACGGCGTCAAAGTGACCATTATGCTCGAGGAACTGCTGACACTCGGCCACACGGGCGCGGAATACGATGCCTGGCTGACTCGCATCACCGAAGGCGACCAGTTTGGCAGCGACTTCGTCGACATAAACCCAAATTCCAAGATCCCGGCGCTGATGGATCGCAGCGGGTTAACCCCAGTTCGCGTGTTTGAGTCCGGTTCGATCCTGTTCTACCTTGCAGAAAAGTTTGGTGCCTTCCTGCCCACCGAGCAGCTGGTGAGGACCGAATGCATGTCCTGGCTCTTTTGGCAGGTGGGCAGTGCCCCCTACCTAGGCGGAGGCTTCGGCCACTTCTACGCTTACGCATCGACAAAGATGGAATATCCCATCAACCGTTTCGCGATGGAGACAAAACGTCAACTGGACGTCATTGATCGTCGTCTTGCCGACAACGAATATCTGGCCGGCAGCGAATACACGATTGCTGACATCGCCGTCTGGCCGTGGTACGGCGCACTGGCAAAGGGCTGGCTCTTCGACGCTGCGGAATTCCTTCAGGTCCAGGAATACAAGAACCTGCAACGCTGGACCGACCTGATCGGCGCTCGTCCTGCAGTGCAGCGCGGCCGGATGGTCAATCGGGTGTTCGGCGAACCGTCGAGCCAGTTGCACGAACGCCACGATGCTGGCGATTTCGACACGAAGACACAAGACAAGAACGTCGCCTAGATGTGAGCTTTCAGAAGGGTGTCCATTCGGAGCGGATTAGGGAGACTGGAGTTGCTACACTTCAGTTTTTCAATCACGCTGCGAATGAACATTCATCATAATGCCCGACTGACGCTGTTAGACGGGCCAACGCACAGCGAGGAGTGCGCCAGTCGCAATATGCGCGGACCGACAAAGGGCCTTGTGACATCTTCCACTAGGTGGAAGCGATTCCTGCCAAGTATTAGATAGTTCCGACACGCATCCGGTTTCACCTAAGGATTAAAAGATCGGGTAACTCCCGTTTCAAAGGCACCTAGAACTGTTATCGCTCGTATGCGCCGCCCAATAACTTCCGAACGTACCGTTTTCCTTACTACGGTTCGTAGCGTCCAGCACCGCAGTTCGCAGCGTTCGTGGGTACCACGACGATTGGTGCCAGTACTGACGCAGACAGCCTTGATGCGCATCCAACAAGCGCAAGTATGATCGTCATCGATCGGTTCGACTGCGGAGGTGGCTGAATATTGCAATATCTTTAGTTGATAAAGCACTACGAACAGACAGGCTTCGATTTCGTCTCGACGGGCGAGAGGCGGGGTTTAGCAACAGGATTCGAGGACGACAGTCGTTTGCGCCCGGATCGTTGACTTGAGGATCGCCAGTCTAGTTGGGGTCATCTCGTCCCACCCGATCAGTTCAGACATCATGTGACGGGAATGATTCAGGCCCATCCGAGCGCCGCCGAAATTGCGCTATCGTTCGACATAAGTTACTGAAAACAAAAATAAATCCTTCCAATAACAATCGGCAGCTATCGGCGTGTATAGTTTGAGCCTGGCGGCCCGTCTGACGGGCCTCGGGTATATTGCTCAGCCGCATTTTTGAAAGTACCGTCAGGGACAATGAGGCTCGTGACGGTACTTTTTTCGTATTAAGTCATTGAATGTAATGGCGAATATCTGTCGCTGAGCCCCGGATTTGTGCTGACGGTACTTTTCAGGAGGCAGTGGGATGCTGACGGACGCCGCCCTCAAGGCATTGAAACCAAAAGAGAAGATGTACAAAGTCGCCGACCGCGACGGGATGTACGTCCGCGTCATGCCCAGTGGTGCGATCTCATTTCGCTTGGACTACAGGCTCAACGGCCGCCGGGAGACTGTCTATCTGGGCAGGTACGGGCGCGATGGTATCTCGCTTGCCCGCGCTAGAGAGAAGTGCATTGACGCGAGGCGCGCCGTTGCTGAAGGACGATCGCCTGCGATCGAGAAGCAGCGCGACAAGCGTCGCTTGAAAGAGGCGAAAAGTTTTGGAGAGTTCGGGGAGAAGTGGCTCACTGCGGCGCCGATGGCGGACAGTACGCGTGCCATGCGGCGTTCTATCTTCGAACGGGAGCTGTTACCTGTCTGGCGCAATCGTCTCCTGACGGAGATCACGCCAGACGATCTGAGGGCACATTGCGGCAGCATCGTTGAACGCGGTGCCCCGGCGACGGCTATCCATGTACGAGACATCCTGAAGCAGATTTACGGCTTCGCAATCTTGCACGGCGAGAAGGTTGCCAATCCGGCCGACGAAGTCGGCCCGGCATCGATCGCCACCTTTGTGCCGAAGGACCGCTCACTTTCGCCCTCTGAAATTCGGGTAATGCTGAAGCAACTCGAACACATCGCAACGCTTCCCACGATCCGTTTGGGAATGCGGCTCTATCTCCTTACAATGGTCCGGAAGAGTGAATTGCAGGACGCCGTTTGGGACGAAGTCGACTTCGAAAATGCGGTTTGGACGATTCCGAAGGAACGGATGAAGCGATCAAAAGCGCACAACGTCTACCTATCGCGCCAGATGCTCGACATCATGATCGCCCTGAAAACCTGCGCAGGAAATTCAAAATACCTTCTGCCGTCGCGGTACGACGCGGATGCTCCAATGTCGCGCGCCACCTTCAACCGGGTCACCTACGCAGTTGTCGAACGGGCGAAAGCGGAAGGTTTGCCCTTGGAGCCGTTTACGGTTCACGATCTGCGGCGGACTGGTTCGACTCTGCTGAACGAACTCGGTTTCAACAGCGACTGGATCGAAAAATGCCTGGCGCATGAGGACGGGCGCTCGTCGCGCGGCGTCTATAACAAAGCCGAATATGAGGTGCAGCGTCGGCATATGATGCAGGAGTGGTCGGACATCTTGGACGCCTGGGTCGATGGCAGGAAGTACGTGCCAACGCTTATCCCGCCGTCGATGCCGATCCTGGCGCCCGATCCTGCTATTTGACCGGGCGTGCTCGACGTTGTGTCACGTCGGGGCCGGGCGCACGGGAAATGGGTTTTGAGCGACGGGCGGCAAGCCATGCCTGAACCTCACTCAGATCCCAAACCACGCATCGTGGAGTCAAAGCGAAGCGCCGCGGAAATTCCCCCCGCTGTTCCATTTCGTAGATAGTGCTGTCAGCTAACGGCACCATCTCACGTAACTGGCGTCGTCTGATGGTCTTTCCGATTCGCATGTTCGCTGTCGCGTTCATCTTGCATCTCCTCTGGATGGGCGTGTGAGGAGATAGAAAGCAATAGATCCCTAACGGTGGAAGCCCTCACGTTGATCAATCGGGAGTTAGAGGGCTATGGCGTGCACATAGGACGGTGAGGCTGTCGTTAAACTAGGTGTCCGACAGATGCGTGGATCGCGGAAATGGGATGTGTTTAGGCGCCGGACTACAGCAACGGTATCGCTTTTTGTAGACGCGCGACTCCGGTGCGCGCAAGAGGTGATAACCGGTATCGAACGAAGATTAATTGGTCGATTTGAGTTCTATTCTGAGCCAGTACATGGCGGTCTCTCCAGCTCCTAAAGTTACAGCATCCTCTGCCGGCTTCTCATTCAGATCAAATCGTCGCATTGGCTCCAGCGCGAGGGCATATACGCCGGATTGAAAAGCTCTCCAGATGCCGAAACGCGGCAGAGCCACGCGGGAAAACGAGAGCCGGGCGCGCACTCCTCCAAGCAAGGCTCTGTTGCGTAATTCGATGGACGCCTCCGGCAGATCGCAAACGACAGGCGTGTCCTGAAAATAGTCCACGAAGTCGGCCCTTGGACGCTTATCCTCGCTATTGAACGCTGAGACGAGGTCGTGGTGCAGATCGCCCGCGAGCTGCGTTGACTCGTCGAGGAATGGATAGCCGAAATTCACGTGATAGAGGATCGCATGCGGCGTGGGCCGAAAGCCTTGGTTTTCGACAACATCGTTGAGGCGGATGGCGTTGCCGAACACATCGACCTCTATGCGACGGCGCAGGACCAGGTTCTCTCCGAACACAGCACTCTGCCTGACAATGCCATCTGCCCAGATGACGGGCACGTCTGTGCTCCAGTCGATCCCATAACCCGAAAGCGTGGCCCGCTGGCTGGAAATCCTCCCATGCAGTGGATTGAAAACTGCCTTGCGATGTTTGTGGATAAAGTGGCCGGCATCGCTCCGTTTCGCACCGCCTATATGATCAAGGCCGCAAGTGACGATGAAGCCATCGAAGTTCCTGTAGAAGCCGACGCCATCTTCCGCATCGATCGAATTCGGCGGCCATGGCAAGCCGTTCGCACTGTTCCACCCGATGTTGATTCCGCGCCATGTTGCACTCGCAATATCGAAACCTCGATCCAGCGCGACCTCAAATCCAATGCCGCTTGCGTTTCGAACGACGAGCAGCCGCTGCCCTCTTCCTGGGCCATCTTCCATCTGCAACAGCCGAATGTCCGCGACACCCCTGCCGTCTACCGTGCGCTGTCGCAACTCCGCCGGCGAGAGCGCACGAACGGCACGAGGTTCTCTTTCGGCGCGGCGAGTCATCGGAGTTCCTTCGGCATCAGGCTACCGACACTTTCTGCAGCAAAGGGCGCACCTTTTGCAGGAACTCTTCGCTACCGCAGGCGAACCGCAGCTTTGCCTGGAGCTCGGTACGATCCCAGTCGATTGTATGGGAGACACCGAGATTGGCGAGAATTGGCAGTCCGGCCATCACATCCCAGGTCGAGTCCCCGAGCGCCACGTAGCCGTCGGTCTCGCCCATCGCGACTTCGATGAGCGAGAGGGTCGATGATCCGCAGCAGCGGAAACTGATGCGCAACTCGTCGGAAATATAGCGTACGACCTCAAGGCGATCTTCGCTGGCGATCGAAGGATGCAGACCAATTCCCGCGGAGGCCTGCGAGAGATCGAGCACAGGCAGAGCCTTCATCGGTTGACCGTTTAACCGTGTTTCGATCGCCGTCCCGCCGGTTAACATCAGATCACGCACAGGAGCATAAATCACGCCAAAGGCCGGCCGGCGGTGCTCGTAGAGGCCAATCGAAATCGCCCAGTTCTGGCCACCACGGACAAAATTGAACGTTCCATCGATCGGATCGATGACCCAGATGCGCCCGGAATCGCCCGCGATTTCGCCGCCCTCTTCGCCGTAGACGCCGTCGTGTGGAAACGCGTGACGCAAACTGGCAATCAGGAACTCCTCAACTTGCCTGTCAGCTTTGGTCACGAGGTCGAGGTGTCCCTTCTTCTCGACCGACAGACTGGCCAGAGACCGGAAGTGGGTAAGAGCGAGTTCACCAGCTTTACGCGCAATCTCCTCGATGACTGCCTCGACCGTTCGCCCGGTCGGCTCGGAAATATGCAAGTCAGCCACGGGCTTCGTCCCAGAGCCTTGCGACCTGCGCCACATCGTCACTGATGAGTTGATCCAGTTGGCCTTCGCGGATCCATTGAACCACATCGGCTTCGATGTCGACGCCATACTCCTTCAGGCTTTTTAGCCGTTCTGGGCGCGGTACATGCAGGAAGGCGGCGATACCACCGTCATGAAGCTGCCGTGCCTCGCCGCTCGGGAAGTGATAGATCTCAAGATTGATGGCATCGAGGTTCGCCTCGCGCGCAATCGCTACCGGGTCGATCAGGCGGGAATGCGACAGACCGACGGTGGGCACTTCCGGTATCGCCTTTTTCAGCGCCCGCAGCTGAACGAAATCGAAGGACGAGAACTGCAGAAGATCTGCGCAGCCCAGTTCGTCAATGAGCGCCCGCAGCTTCGGGAAGAAAACGTCGTCGCGATCGTAGGTCTTGAGTTCCAGCTGGTAGATGATCCCCAGTTCACGAGCGAGCTGCAGCGCCTCCTTCAGACGTGGAATACGCTCTCCGGCAAATTCCTCACCGAACCACCGGCCGGCATCGAGAGCGGCAATCTCGGAGTAGGTCATGTTGCGGACGAGGCCGTGACCGTTGGTGGTGCGGTCCACGATTTCATCGTGGATTAGGACGAGCTCTCCATCGCTTGTGACCCGAAGATCGGTCTCGCAGGTGACACCTTGTCCTGCAATTTCATGGGCCTTCCGGAACGCAGCGAACGTATTTTCCGGTGCGCCTGCGCTATGACCCCGGTGGCCGGCGAGACGCATCGCCGCGGATGTCACTCTGAGTGGATTCATGTTTTTTCCTTTTCTAAGACAGGCGCGATACGCTCAAGCCACAACGCGCAATGAAATCGACGCTCCAACCGACATCGTCACAGACCAGCATGTCGATCAGTCCCGCGCGCAGATGGGCGCCAAGCTCTTCGAAATAGTCGACGCCATAGCCGCGCCTGATCACGAAGAATTCCGGCGGCGGGACGTAATGGCTGACGGCGACGTTGGCGGCGTGAAGACTCTCGGCAATATCGGCGGCGAACTGCGGATAATCGGTGTTCATGATGTCCATCAATGCCGAGTGTGCGGCTGCGGCCGGCTCGACCAGGCGATGATAGTTGATGCCCATCGTGCGAATGCCGGGAGCGAAGCGCTTTATGTCACGCAAAGCCACGTAATCGAACGAACTGATCAGCACCCGTTCGAACATTTGGGCTTGCTTCAGCAGTCGGACTACCTGCTCCAGGTAGGCCGTGCCCTCGAACTTGTCCTTGATCTCAATGATCAAGCCCATTCCGAGGTCTCGGCAATATGCAAGAATGTCTTCGAACAACTCGATTGGTTGGCCCTCGATCGGCATGCCATTACGGGCTTTGGTCCGAAACTGTGCGATCTGGGCATAGTCGAGTTGAGAGATGATCCCGGTGCCTGTCGATGCATTGTCGAGAATGTCATCGTGAAACACCACGAGCTGACCGTCTCGCGTCATTCGCAGATCGATCTCGCAAAGTGATGCGCCAAGTTCGGCGGCACGGCGGAAAGCCGGACGGCTGTTCTCGTGACCGTCGACAACATGCCCGCGATGGCCACAAACGAGAATGTGCCCGGAGCTGGAAGGGAGGGTGTCAAACATCTTTTCTCTTTCTAGCGCAGGCGGGCGTCGAAACGGTCGCGCAGATAGTCGCCAAGCAAGCTGATGGATAAGGTGGTGAGCACGATCATCAGTCCCGGAAGAGCTGTGAGCCACCAAGCTATGGCGAGGTAATTCCGACCATCAGCCACCATGAGCCCAAGGCTGGTGGCCGGCGGCTGGATTCCGAGGCCGAGGAAGCTCAATCCGCTCTCCAGGAGAATGATCTCGGGAAAGTTCACAGTCAGCTGGACGATGAGCGGACCTGCGATGTTCGGCAGAATGTGACGCAGATAGATGCGCAGTGACGGAACGCCGACGATGCGAGCCGCCTCCGCGTATCCCTCCTGGTTGGCGCTCAGCACGAGCCCACGACTGAGCCGCGCATAGCGTTCCCAGTTCGCGATGCCCACGAGGAAGACGAAAAGCAGCGGGCTCGATCCAAAGAATGCCAGCACCCCGAGCGCAATGATGATGAAGGGTACAGACGACATGGCGTCGGCGAAACCCATGATCAGATTATCGATCCAGCCATAAAAGTGTGCGGCCAGGAAGCCGAGGCTGGTACCGATGACTGCGCAGATCAGCGATCCAATGAACGCGATCATTAGCGTCGTCTGCGTCGCGACCAGCAGGTTGCTGAGCACATCTCGTCCGAGATAGTCTGTCCCGAACAGGTGGCCTGGAAGGGTACCCGGCGGCGCAAAACGCGAGATAGGAGCCTGTTGCAGATAGTTATAAGGCGCCACCCAATGTGCCGTCACGCCGATGAACACGACCACGACGATCCATGCCGCGCATATGCAGATACTAACCGGTACTTTCGGCGCCGAGGGCTGAGCTCTTCGCAATTTGACAGCGTTATCTTTCATTGCTTTGAAGCCTGATCTTCGGATTGAGGACCGCGTAGAGGATATCGACGATCAGGTTGATCGTGACCATGAAGGCGGTGAAGAGAATGATCATTGCCTGGACCACGTTGAGATCGCCGGAACTCGTGGCGCGGACGAAACCGCTTCCCAGGCCCGGCCAGCCGAACACGGGCTCGATCAGCGCCGCGCCCCCGAGCAAACCGCCGGCGATGAAGCCCAGCATGGTCACCATCGGTATCGCCGCGTTCGGAAGCGCGTGACGCAGGATGATGTCCCACTCCGGCACACCGTCGGCGCGAGCCGCGGCGATATAGGGCTGCCCCAGCACGTCGATCAGCGTCGAGCGGGTAAATCGTGCAACGCCCGCGGCGTTAAAGAGGGCAAACGTCGCGATCGGCAGGATCGCATGTTTGAAGGTGGAGCTTCCCGAACTCGGCAAGACCCGCAGCCAGACCGCAAATATGAAGATCAAGGCAAGCCCGAGCAGAAAGTTGGGAACGCTATAGCCAAGAACAGCGCCTGCCATGACGGCTTTGTCGGAAGCCGTCTCGCGCCGTACCGCAGCGAGAATTCCCGCGGGAATACCAATGAGCATGCTCAGCACGAAGGCCGATACCGTGACCAGCAACGTTTTGGGGACGCGCTCGGCAATGACCGCGAATACCTCGCGGCCGTCGGCAAAGGACGTCCCGAAATCACCCCGGATCGCGTGGCTCCAATAAATGAGAAACTGTTCCAAAATGGACTTGTCCAGCCCCCAGTTAATGCGGAACGCCGCCAGTGCCTCCGGCGTCGCGACATCGGAGAGAATCTGTTCGGCCGGATCGCCGCTCAACCGCAGAACGATGAAGACGAAGGTTACGGTGAGGAAGAGGACCACAAGGGCTCGAACAGTTCGTGCGAGGATGAAGCTCATCATTGCGCGATCTCCCTCTGCAGGACGATTTCGCGTGGAAGTTCCTCAGCCCGGTGACAGGCCACCTTTTGGTCGCCGGCCTGGCGAAGCGCGGGCGTTTCGGAAACACATCTCTCGATGGCGAACGGACAGCGCGACCGGAAGGAGCATCCTTTCGCGAGCGTGCTGAAATCGAGTTCGCCCTGGATCGGTGGTTCCACGTTTCGAACGCATGGATCCATCGTTGGCACGGACGCAAGCAATGCTCTCGTGTACGGATGACGAGGCCACGCGTAGACGGACTTGATGTCGCCGGTCTCGACGACACGGCCGAGATACATGACGGCGATGCGATCAACCAGGTGTCGGACAATGCGCAGGTCGTGCGTTATGAAGACATAGGCAAGGTCCAGCCAAAGCGATCTCAGGATCGAGACCACCTGCGCCTGAACCGATACATCCAGGGCCGACACGGCCTCGTCGAACACAACAAGCTTCGGGTCGAGGATCAAGGCGCGTGCGATGACGACGCGCTGGCGCTGGCCGCCAGACATCTGATGGGGGAAACGGCCCATCATTCCGGTTGGAAGCCCAACCCTTTCCAGCATCGCGGCGGCACGGTCGCGTGCTCCCGTGCGATCGGCCACATGATGTACCCAGACAGCCTCCGCCACTTGTTCGCCGATCGACATTTGAGGGTTCAGAGCAGACAACGGGTTCTGCTGCACCAGGGAGGTCTGCATCCGAAACTTCTTCCAGTCTCGTGACGTGCGTTCCGTATGGGGTACTCCTTCGAACCGGACCTCGCCCACGGTCGGAGGCGTGAGACCGAGGATAAGGCGACCTAAAGTCGACTTGCCACTACCGGATTCGCCGACCACACCGATGCGCTCTCGTTTGGCGAGATCCAGATCGACAGATTCCACCGCCACCTGACTGGATGCCTTTGCGAACAGTCCGGATTTCAACCGGAAGACTTTGGTCAGGTTGCGGGCTTGGAGGAGAGGCGTACTCATGCGCTCACCGGATGATAACACCAGGCCTGATGAAGGGGACCGACGCTTGCGGGACCAGGAAAGCTGGCTGTGCACCTGTCGCTCACGCGCGGGCAGCGCGGATGATAGTAGCACCCGGCCGGAAGGTTCTCGAGAAGCGGAACCGATCCGGGGATAGGGACCGGCGGCTCGAGGTCGTCGGGATCAATGGTCGGCATGCAGTCGATTAAAGCGCGGGCGTATGGATGCGCTGCACGCTCCAGCAATTCGACCACGGGGGCCGTCTCGACGATCTTGCCACAGTACATTACCGCCGCGCGATCAGCCAATCGCGCGATGACACCCAGATCGTGCGATACGATCAACAAGGCCATGCCCGTTTCCGATCTCAGTTCCTCGAGCAGGTGTAGGATCTGAGCCTGCGTCGTGACATCAAGCGCCGTTGTCGGTTCATCGGCAATGAGCAACGCGGGCTTGGCAGCAAGAGCATGCGCGATCATCACGCGCTGGTTCATCCCACCTGAGAACTGATGGGGATAGGAGCGCAGGCGGCTCTTTGCCTGGTCGATGCCCACACGCTCAAGCAGCCGCATTGCTTCCAGCCGCGCATCATTGCCCCTCAGCCCCTGATGGCGGCTGAGGCTGGATTCCAGATAATAGCCGATCGTGTGAACTGGGTTGAGGCTGCTCGTGGGATCCTGAAAGATCATCGCGATCGTTG
Source organism: Agrobacterium vitis (assembly GCF_037039395.1). Classification (NCBI taxonomy): domain Bacteria; kingdom Pseudomonadati; phylum Pseudomonadota; class Alphaproteobacteria; order Hyphomicrobiales; family Rhizobiaceae; genus Gillisella; species Gillisella vitis. Next base: position 449,906 of record NZ_CP146241.1, read on the forward strand.
GATCTTTTCGGGTGCCGGAGGAGCGCCCGTCACTGGCTAGCGCTATTGTCCCACCGGTCTGAGCTACGGCGCGCGGCAATGCCTTGGCGATCGCATAACAGGTCATGCTCTTGCCGCAACCGGACTCGCCAACCAGCCCGAGCGTTTGCCCACCGTCTAGCGAAAAACTGATCCCATCGATGATTCTTGCCGCCCGCCCCGGCACCTGAACCACCAGATCGCGAACCGTCAAAAGATCTGACAACTTCTGTTCCTCCCAAGGACGACGCATACTCAAACGCGCCGCCATTTGCCTGGTGGCCCTCAGCCGAAGCTGAGGTTGTTTGCCCGCAGTTCCATGGTTTCGAAGCTCACCGGCTTCCAGCGCACATCCTTGCGTGCGCCGTAGACATCGAATGGCTGATAAAGAATGACAGCCGGCGCCTCGTCCTCGAAGATGTCGCGCATGCGGTTGAAGGCGTCGACCCGCTCCAGCCCGTCAGGCAATTGCGAGACCTTCACGGCCAACTCGTTGAATTCGGCCGGCGCCTTCCAGCCCCACCGCTTCTGCACACCACCCTGTGGCCCGAACTCGGAGACGATGGTGTTGAGGGCATCGGTCAAGGACAGGCCGTTCGACCAGTTCCTAATCCAGACATTCTCGTCCTTCGCCGTGGTTCCGGGAGCGTAGATTTCCGGGACGACATTGACGCCGATCTCCTTCCACATCTCGATCATCATCATCAGTGCAGGGACGGCGTTGGCATAATAGTTGCCCATCGTGCGATAGGTGATCGGCATCCCGTCGTAGCCGCTTTCCTTCACGAGGCGCTTGGCCTCCTCGACATTGTATTCCATCGGCCGCCGTTTGGGATCGAAGGTGGCGCCGTAATGCGGGAAGTTGAAGCCGTTGGGAATCGAGGCCAAATTCTTCCACAGGGACTCGACCATGACAGGTCGGTTGACGGCCAGCGCCATTGCGCGCCGGAGCGTCTTGGCCTTGAAGACGGGCTGGTTCATGTTGAACGTGAACATGTGGAAGTTCTCGATCAACGTGCCGCGGGTTTCCAGATCTGAATAGCCGTTGATTAGCGCCATGTCGTCCGGTGTCAGCGTCGTGACAATATCGTATTCGCCGCTGATCAACCCGGCGACGCGTGTCGCCGGCTCTGAAACGACCTGGTAGGTGATTTTGGACGCGGTCGGCTTGTCACCCCAATACCCATCGTTGGCTTCGAGAACCACGCGGTCGCCGGCAACGAACTCGACGAATTTATAGGGTCCGGTGCCAACTGGCTTGTTGCCGAACGCGACCGGTCCCAGGCCCTTGTAATAATCCTTGGGAACGATGCGGCCGACCCAGGAGGCCACAATTTTTTCGATCAAGTAGGAAGGCGTCTTGGTGCGCAGGACGACGGTGTATTTGTCCTCCACCACCGGCTCGTCCCAGTCGGGAGAGAAGTTGCGGCCGTTTGGAATGGTCTTGATCGCCTCGTCGCCCCACAAACGTTGCGAAGAGAATGTATAGGCAACGTCGTCCGCGCTCATCTCCACGCCATTGTGGAACTTGACGTTTTCGCGGAGATTGAAGCGGACCGATCTGTCGTCCAGACGTTTCCAGCTCTCGGCCAGAGCGGGCACCAGTTCTGTGCTGTTTCCGGGCGCCCCGTTATGGAACCAGTCTCGGGCGATAAGGGTATCGAAAATCTGCGCAACGATACGGACCCCGGTGTTGCTGATCGCGTTGACCGGCTCCAGTGAACCGGGCAGGCCGTTCACCCCGATGCGAAGCTCGCGTCGCTCCTGCCCGAAGGCCAGGTTGACGCCAGACGTCGATGCCAGCACCGTCGCTGCACTCGCGCCGATCATGAAGTTTCTGCGATTACTTCTGAGCATTGCTCTCTCCCTGCCTTGTTTGAATGCTGTTGATGGGTAGCGGACACATCGGACCCTAGTTCGCGATGACGAATTTCTTCCGCAGCTTCTCGGGTACATTATCGATGATGCTCTTGGCGCCGGCGTCTGTGACGATCACGCCTACGTCCTCAATTTTCGCGACGACCGAGAGGCTCGACCTCGTGAACTTCGAGTGGTCCGCGACCACGATGACGCGCCTCGACACCTCGATCATGGCCTGCTCGACGCTCGCGTTTTGAGGCGATCCCGTGCAGATCAACCCGCGATCAAGGTCGATCGAAGCGGCGTTGAGGATCAGCTTGTCAGCGTTGAACTGCCGAATGAAATGTTCTGCCAGGGGACCCCGGAAGGAGCGGTTGGTGTCGGCGTATTCGCCTCCGACTGTATAAATGCTCTTTGCCTCGCCGCGGATCAGTTCGGCGATAATGTCTGCGCCGTTCGATATGAGCGTAAGGTCAGCACGCCCCACCAGCAGCTTCGCAACTTCCAATGCCGTCGTGCCGGCATCGAGAAGCACAGCATCGCCGTCGGCGATCATGCCGGCGGCTGTCGCCGCGATTGCCGCTTTCTCTGTCCGATTGGACACGGCGCGAACCGCATTGCTAGGATCCAGCGCCACCTGATTGATGCTGACTGCACCACCATGCGTCCTGCGCAAGAGCCCGGCCTCTTCGAGCTCACCGAGGTCTCTACGGGCCGTCGCGACCGAGACTTGAAAGCGTTCGGTCAGCGACCGGATGTCGAGGAAAAGCTCCTCGCGCAATAGCTCGACAATTTTTGCTTGGCGGTCTTCTGCGGCGTTGAGCAATGGCCTCTCCTCTTTGTCTGTGATGCATATCGCTCATAGCGAGCGAAAGGCATCTTCGTCAAGTGAATTGCGTGTGATAGTTTTATGACGTTTTTACAACGCATTGCATCAATTATTAGAATTTTCGCCTGCGGCAGGCCTTTATTTGATCCATGTCGATCGAGCCGCTTTTGATCGATATCGATCAAAAGTGTTCGGCGAAGTCGTATGGAAGAAATAACGAAATTAGGAGTATAGGCGCAGAGCGCGACGGCTAGAATCAGCGGGGAAATGTGCGGGTGTGGTGGAACTGGTAGACGCGCCGGATTCAAAATCCGGTTCCGAGAGGAGTGTCGGTTCGAGCCCGACCAGCCGCACCATCTCTCATCTACAGAGAGCTTATACGCGTCCTCATTGATCAGAACCCATTTGCCCATTCTCTGCGTCCGATCGACATGATGCGCCAGGGCTGGCTTTCGAGCTTGCGCCAGGCATCGCAGCAATGGGCGACGATATCGTCGTAGGATTTGAAGATGCGGTTCGACAGCCAGTTCTCGCGCATGAAGTGCCAGAGGTTTTCGACCGGGTTGAGCTCCGGTGATTTCGGCGGCAGTGGCAGGATTGTGATATTTGCGGGCACGAGGAGGTTGTTGGACATGTGCCAGCCCGCCTGATCCATGATGAGGATGGCATGCGCGTCATCGGCGACATGACGGGATATCTCCGCCAGATGCTGCGTCATGGCGTGGGTGTCGCACCAGGGCATGACCAGCGCCGCCGCCTTGCCGAGCTTGGGGCAGATGGCACCGAAGATGTAGGCCGATCGGGTTCGCTGGTCATGCGGCGCGGACGGCCTTGAGCCTCGCTTTGCCCAGCGGCGGGTTATCTTGTTCTTTTGCCCGACGCGGGCCTCATCCTGGTACCAAATTTCTAGTTCCTTGCCTTGAGCGGCCCCGTTTGCGATCTCTGCCACTGCCGCGGGGAAGTTTTTTTAAACTCCTCAATCGCTTGAGGATCCTGCGCATGATGTTTCGGTCGGGCAGCCAGCTTGCGGTAACCCATGGCACGCACCTCTCGGCTCAGCGTCTGTTCGCTTACCGAGACACGAAACTCTTCCCACAGCCACTGAGCCAGATCACATAAACGCCAGCGCACGACGCCATCGAGATAGGGCGTCGGCCCCCGTTCTATGGCCTTTGTCAGCGCCGCCCGCTGAACATCGTTCAGCCGTGACCTGGGCCCGGGGGCCTTGCCATCGACCAGCCCGTCAGGGCCATGCGAATTGAACCGCAAGACCCAGTCCCGCACGATCTGAAGGGTGACGTTGCCCAGCCGCGCCGCATCCGTGCGCGAGCCTCCGTCATAGATCAAGGCAAGCGCCAGAAGACGACGTGCCTGAGCGGCATGCTTGCTCTGGCGGGCAAGACGCCGAAGACTTTCCGCGTCAAAATCCTCCCGCAATGAAATCGCTGCTCCCATGGCAAACCTCCGGTTTGCACCAGAGATTCAGATTCATCGCCTTTTGGGAAGACCAAGAGTCGCGGTCAGCGAGGGGGCGTATTATCCGCCGGGAAGAATGTACGCCGACGCTGGATATAGCGTGGACATCACCTAGAAAAACGTCAGCTTGAAAGGAGTTGCTGCTGGTCGGGCTCGCTCGCCCGACACCATAACGCGGCTTGCCGAACAGCCGTGTCCGCGTGATCATCATTTCCGCGATTCCAGGCGGAATCTGTCCGCTGAAGACGATGGCTTGCGGATCATAGACCCCGGATGGCAAAATCACGGCGCTACACAGATTTCGCCGTCAGTTCTGCGTATTCGATGAACGGAAGCACACCCGGGATCGGATTATCAGCGCGCCAAGCTATCCCAATCGAAATTTCTTCGGTGAGATCTTCTACTCTACGTAACACGACATCGTTACCAGCGATACTTTCAATCCACTCCGGCAGGAAGGTTATTCCCAATCCTGCGGTTGCCAAGGCTAGTGCGGCCGAAGTGTTTGACGCTCTCAATTCAAGATCAGTTTTGATACCTGCGCTTATGAGCTTGTCGTAGACCGCCTTGAAGCTTGATAACTCGAAGCGGTTCAATGTGAAAACGTCATGACCTACGAAATGCGACAATCGCAGTGCGCTTCGATTTGCAAGTGGAGATCGTCTGGGAATGACCGCCACGAAACGGTCAGACGCAAGAGGGCGATATCGGATGGCGTTAACATTCGTGGGCGGGCGCATAATACCAACATGCGCTTCTCCACGCTCTAGTGCCTTTAACAGGTCCACGGAATCGTAGATTCTCACATCGAGAAATGTGGCCGGGAAACGGCTACGGAAGCGCTTAAGGATAAGTGGGAGCAATCGGTGTGCTGCCGGATCAATAGCGCCGACCTTGAGGCTCTCGCCGCCCGGATTGAGTCCGCCCGCCGCTAATCTCGAGAGCAAGACCGCTTCGTCGAGCTTCAATAGCGCCTCGCGAGCAAGCGGTAAGAATGTCTCCCCTGACGGGGTTAATTCCACGCTTCGAGTCGAACGGATAAACAATTGAACTCCGAAACCAGATTCAAGCTTCCGGATTTGCTGGCTCAGGGTCGGCTGCGTCATATTCAATCGCTTTGCCGCGCGGCCGAAATGAAGTTCCTCGGCGAGAGCAAGGAAACATTTCATGCTCCACAATCCGAGCGACTGATTCATGGGTTGCAACATCGCTCCTTGGGCATAACCTTCGATCTTATGGCTTACCGGCGTCATTCGACCACCTTGAATCCCTCAAGCGGTTCCACGTCCTCTCGACTAGCCTACCGAGCAAGGTAGCCAATTCCGAGTTATCTGAAAATACCTCGCTTGCCGATCGTGATCGGCAGGCGAGGGATGCGGCGCAATGATCAGGATGCGACTGCTTTTCCAGAAAGACGCTCGCCATCCTCCCGGACGATCCGACGTAGATTTTCCTCATCGACGGTAGCCCCTTGCGACAGCATCTCGTTGTGAATGTTGCCAACAAGCTGACTGCGAACGCGCTGTTCAAACGACATCGCCAACGAAGCAAGTTTCCGTCTCACCGGATCCGGCCAAACGTGATCATGCCGCTGACGCTCGGCGCAAAAAGTGAAGCCGGCGCTAGCACTCTTCCTCTTGGCGCGACGGTTCTTCGCAGTGGCACCGGCGTCTATATGCCCATCGACGTCGAAGACGACACCATACACATCTCTGGCACGGTCTTCGGACAACATGCCGTTTTCGATCTCAAGCGCGATCGCCTCACTTTCGCGCTCAAACGGATCGCCGAATCCTCCCCCGCATGGGCTGATAATGCGAACCACTTCATTCTGTCGAAGTTCGAGGACGGAAATTTTCCCAATGGAGCGTTCGTCAGGCCGCCCGGGATTGACGATTGTCTGCCCGAGCTTTCCCTGTTCACCGCCGTTGAAGCCCCAGGGCGCAAACACGAAACGGTTCATGTTTCGAACCGTCATGACCGCTCGGTGTGCAACATTTTCGATATCCATTTCAATGGCAGCTCCGCCCACGTAACGGCCGGCCCTGCGGCTGTTCGGAACGATTTTGATGGCTTGCATGACGAGAGACGTTTCGACCTCGATAATCTCGACGGGAACGCTACGCTGGGAATAGCGTACTGCTGTCCCATCTACTCCGTCGCATTTCTTGCGCGCACCACCACCACCATGAATCGTGTTGACGACATTCACCCGGTCACGACCCGTTCGCGGATCCGGAGCCGAAACAACGATGACACCGGCATTGCCCGAATCGGCTGCGGCCAGACCGTCGGGGAGTGCCTGATTCAAGCAGCCAAGGATGAGGTCATATGCACGGGTAGCCGACGCGGCGCGTGAACCACCGGACGCCGGGTATACGGCATTAAGCACAGTACCGCGGGGGGCATGCGCATTGATTGCACGAAGAATCCCCGAATTCCGCGGGGTGAGCGGATCAGCCGTCAGAATATATGCGTATAGGCACTGAATGATGTAAGGGTGCGTACTTGCTCCCGTAACCAGATTATAAGCCGCAGCCATTTGAGGGTCAGTCCCAGAAAAATCAACTTCAATCTCACCGCCACGTACCGTCATTGTCGCGGAGAAATAGGCAAGCTGCCCCTCTGAAATGCCCTCAAGGTAATCCGAGAACATGTAGATGCCGTCAGGGATCGTCTCGATCACCGCGTGGGCCTTAGATTCCGCATAACTGATAACGTCGTTCATTCCCTTTTCAACGCTCTCCACGCCGTAGCGGTCGCACAATTCGCCAATCCTTCGGTCCATGCTTTTCAGACCTGAGATCATGGCCTGAATATCACCCCACAGCTCGGTCGGGATCCGGCTGTTATCCTCATAGATCGATCGGATGACCGTGTTGAGCACGCCCCCTTCGTATAGCTTCACCGGCCGTACCCGAAGCCCCTCCTGGAAAACCTCAGTAAAAGCGGGAGAAATACTACCAGGCACTGCTCCGCCGATGTCGGATGCGTGGACGAAGGCCCAGCCGACGGCAATTAGTTTCTCGTTGTGAAAAATCGGATAGAGAAGCGTGATATCCATCAGATGCGTGACGAGCCCGTCCGTTGCGAAGGGATCGTTCGTAATGACGATATCACCCGGCTTGAGGTTCTCGCGACCGATCGCGTCGAGTGTCGGTCGGATCGGTGAGCCGACAAAGACGTTGACGCCAGACTGCACCGGATAAGCAAACATGTCCCCTTCAGCGGTCGCGATCGCGCATTGATAGTCTTGGACAAGTTTCACGAATGTTGTGTGCGCGGTTCTATATACCGCAGCAGAAGCCTCCTCAACGATAGCGTTGAAGCGGTTGCTCATAATAGCTGTTCTAACGGCGTCCATGGCTTAGCTCCGGGTCAGGAAAATTGCGCCGAAAGGACCGACGCTTGCAGTGAATTCAGGAGGCACAACGATCGTGGCTTCGGCCTGTTCGATCACCGCGGGACCGATTACGTTCTGATCGGTTGCAAGGCGTGCTCTCTCGTAGACGTTAACGGCCTCGTACAATCTGCCTTGGAAGCGCATCGGACGGGTACTCTTCACGGCGTCGCCGGCGATTGTAGACTTTGGTGCAACCGGCTCAGGAATTGACATGGCGCCCTTAACCCGCATGCGCAGGTCAACGAACTCCACTGTCGCTCCCCTGTCGGCGTGGCTATAGATGCGCTCATGTTCCTGATGGAAGACATCTTCCATTGCACTGAGGTCGGCTTGGTTAATCGAAACATCCGGCAGTCGAACATCGATTTGGAATGATTGGCCGAGATAGCGCATTTCGGCCCAGCACTCGAACGTGGTCGAAATGAGCCGGTCGGACGACGACTGCCGCGTCAACCAATCCTCTGCCTTTTCGCGAAGGGCTCGAAATTTGGATGCGATGACGAACCCATCGACATCTTGTCCATGTACGGTTTCCATGACGTCATGACTAAGCTCGGACACGAGACCACCCAAGGCGCAAAACACCGATGGTGTGCTCGGAACCAATACCCGCTTTATACCCAATTCGGCGGCGAGCAGCGGGCCCTGGATTGCACCCGCTCCTCCGTAGACCAATAGTGTCAAGTCCTCTGGGTCAACCCCTTGCCGTGCGAGATACGGCAGTACGCCCGCTACCATGTTTGAACTGGCTACGGCCACGCACATATCGGCAGCGCTCAATGTATCCGTGTTCAGCGCCTCGGCAATCGGAGCCATTGCTCTGCGAGCGGCGTCTTTGTCGAGCTTCATCTCCCCGCCCAGAAGAACGTCAGGCAGATAGCCCGCTAGAATATAGGCGTCCGTAAGTGTCGGATCGTTACCACCACGCGAGAAGCACGCAGGGCCGGGATAAGAGCCTGCACTCGTGGGTCCGATCCGTAGGACACCACCATCGATCTTGGCGATTGATCCTCCTCCAGCACCAATTGCCTCAATGCCCGTGACTGGCATCACGACTGGAAAGTCTCCGACCTCAGCGGAGTTGGAGGTGAGCGCCTCACCATCACGAAGCAGAGAGATGTCGGTGCTGGTCCCTCCCATATCCATGGTCAGGATGTTTCTTTCCCCAAGTGCCTTTCCAAGATACTGCACGGCCGTGACGCCGGAGGCCGGACCCGACAGCAGGGTGTGGACTGGATAATGGCGAGCTTCGCTCGCGGCCATTGCACCACCGTTCGATCGGGTCACGAAGAGTTGTGACCCAGGGAGACGGCCTGCAACGTAGTCCTCGACTGCGCCGATGTATTCGTTCATGCGCTTCCGCACGAACGCATTCAAGACGCTGACAATCGCTCTCTCGTACTCGCCGATGCGTGGCCAGATTTCGCTCGAAACGCTTACCTCCACATCGGAACCTACCACGCGGCGGATGGCGGCGGCGACGCGGCGTTCGTGTTCGGGATTGGCATAACTATGAAGGAGAGCGACGGCAAAACCCACTGCACCCGCTTCCACAGCCTTACGAGCCAGGTCCTCGACCTCGGTTTCATTGACCTCGTGCCGGACAGTTCCGCCGCGGACCAACCGCTCATCGACCTCGAAGACCATCGCACGTTCGATCAACGGCTTTGTGCGCCTCTCGAAGATGTTCAACGGATTGCGGACACCCATGCGCTGCAGTTCGAGGAGGTCTCGATAGCCCTTGGTGACGAAGAATGCGATCTTCGGTCCTTTCCGCTCGATCACGGCATTGGTGCTGACCGTCGTGCCATGCATCACCAAGGCGGCTTCATTCTCCGCGGGTTTCAGCCGATCCAATAAGCGCTCGAAGCCTTGCCGGAATCCGTTTTCGAAAGCAGGCGGCGTTGAAGGGACTTTGAGGCTTATCACTTCTGTTTCACCCTCGCGCCACCCGCAGAAGTCCGTAAACGTGCCACCGATGTCTACGCCAATTCTCAGCATTGTGCGTGATTCTCCATTTTGATAATCCCCGTTGAGGGGTTGGGCAGAGAGACAATTGTGTCTGCCTCAACTATCTTTACTGATGAATTCAGCCCCTCGAATTCCGTTAGATTACAAAGCCTTCCCGCGAAGAGAAGTTGGAATTCGAAATCATTAATTGCCGAATCGAATTAATCGACGGGTGCAGTTCTACGCGCCGCGGCAGATCAGGGATCCACTGGAGTTGCTACGAAAAGCGGCGCACGGTTAGGCAGGCAAAACATCCTAAGCACGCGCGGGCGGGCGGTGGTTGACGAGAACCAGCGCTTTCCGGAAAGACGGCGGCGGCGGCACATTCATCAACACACTGCGTGCTGAAGCAGATCTGTGGCCTGTGGAGATAAACTGCGCTCAGGACTGCCGATTGGAAGAACAGCGGCTTGCTACGGACCGCTAAAGGCGAATAGTGCAGCTAAGCTTCCAAGACGCGATTTGCCGCTGTCATGATTGATCGATACGTGATGCCAGGTATGCTTTCCAGGTTCGATGGAGATTTTAAGGAGAGTGCCGGAAGCAGATCGTCTCGCAGTTCAAGATCGGCGAAGCGGCTGAATTTTGCGATAACCCCTTCATCGTTCAGTCCCCATGGAGCGAGGTCCGATTCCACGCTGACCGGGATAGAACTTTTCAATTCTCTTCCCTTGCGCGTCAGTAGACTCAAGTTCCGGGTGTCCGACCTCTCGTAGCGGAAAACGCCGGTGAACGATCCTTCATCGAGATGATCCCACAGCGGCCCGGGTTCCAGCCGCGAAGCCATTCGCTCAAAGAGTGCGGGAAGGCTGAAAGCGATATCTGCGGGTCCGGAGATGCATGGATCACAAAATTTCTCCACGTCAGCGGGGCCAGAGATGATGATCTCAACAATCTCGTCGCCCTCATCGATTTCTTCCAAAAGCTCTGCGAACGCTTTCAGGATTTCTTGTGTGTGCCAGCATCCAGGATAGGGCTTGAAACCTGTTCGCAGCACCGCCGGCGAGTCATGAAAATGATCGTCGATAAACCATTGGTCTGAACCGGCCATTCGCCACATGGCCGTGTCACCGTCCAGGGGACATGTGACGCCAGTCTGGCCTGCTAAAGCAAGGTTCGCGGATAATATGGCGCCTGCGGCGACCCAACCCATGTTGTTCTTCATAGCCGGGACCGGTCGCTCATACCACTTAGCCACATAGGGCAGGATAGAGTGGGGCAATGCGACGCCAATCACCCGTTCGATAACTTCGTTGCTTGCGCCAAGCGCAACGAGAACTCCAATACTTGCCGCCACTGTGTCGAAGACACCGATGGATCGGACAACAGACGCTCTTTCCTTCGAGGGTGCGGCACCTTCTGCCAAAATCCAGTGGGCGTCATAGCCGGCGGCGATACCACGAAGAATACGATCAAGGGATAAATTCCGAGTGGCGCCCGCAGCCAAGAGGGCCCCCACAATGGGTGATCCAGGATGGCCGTGCAACGTGTCATCAAAATCAAGTGCATTCGCCGCTTGTCCATAGACATAAGCCATCATGAATGGCGACGGTTGCGCCCTCACGTCGCCGCCGTTGCCAAGGAAACTACTCCTAGCGGCCGCAGCAGACTGAGCGAAATGTGGCAGTGAAAGACCTGCAAAAAAGCAAGCCAGACTGTCCAGGAGACAAAGCCCTGAACGCCGCCGTACAGCTTCGTCCAATTCTTGGTCCCGGTATCGGATCACGTGGGACACCAGTTTCAGCGACGCATTTTGCTCAATCGGCATGGTCGATATTCCTTTTGGCGTATTTAGTGACTGCGTGTTGCGTCGAGGCGAGGATCCAGATGGTCTCGAAGCTGTTCGCCAAGGATATTGACGAGCGCAACCGTCAGCACCAGCGCTGCACCCGGCAAGGTCGCGATCCACCACGCCGTTCCAATCAGCGCCCGGCCTTCAGCCGCCATTCCTCCCCATGACGGTTGCGGTGGCTGCACACCCAGACCAATAAAGGAGAGAGACCCTTCAGTGAGCATCATCAATCCAAGGTCAAGGCTGGCAAACACGATCACCGTTGGCACAACGTTGGGCAGAAGATGTTTCCAAAGAATGCGGATGTCTGAAGCGCCCAAAAGCTTCGCGCTGGCGATGAAGTCTTGATGGCGTACAATGAGGACTTGGCTGACCACGAGGCGTGCGTACAGGACCCAGCCGGCGACGGCCAGAACGATTACGACATTACGGGCGCTTGGGCCGAGCGCAGCGATAATGCCAATGGCGAGAACCAGCGCCGGCAATGCCAATTGAATGTCGCCGAGACGCATGAGGAAGGTCCGCACCGGACCTCCGTAGTATCCGGCAACCAATCCGATCAGTACGCCGGATACGAGCCGACAAATGACGGCAAGCACGCCCACGCTCAATGAAACCTGCGCACCGTAGAGGATTCGGCTCAAGACATCCCGTCCGAGGTCGTCGGTACCGAGAAGGTGCTGGACCGTCCCGCCACTTTGCCAAACCGGCGGTAAGAGGCGCGCGGTCAGGTCCTGCGCGTACGGATCGTAAGGGGCAACTACTGAGGCGAAGCAAGCAGCACCGACGATCAGCGCCAGCAGCGCCGCAGGTAAAATCAATCGCCAACGACCGCTGAGCGACCAGTTGGACGGGACTTCAATTGCGCGAGGCTCTTCCATCAGTGGGCTCCCAGTTTTGCACGCGGATCGAGCATGCCGTAAATTGCATCGATGACCAGATTGGTCAGAACGACAAGCACTCCCACGACGATGACATAGGCTTGAATTACAGGCATATCGCGGGAGGAAATTGCCGACAGGGCGACGGTGTTTACACCGGGCCATCCGAAAACCGTCTCAGTGACGATGGCGCCACCATAAAGTCCTCCAAGTTGAAGCCCGATGACTGTGATGATCGGCAGCGCAGCATTCGGAAATGCGTGTCCGAAGACCACCGAGTAGGAGGACGCCCCCTTTGCTCGCGCCGTGCGAACAAAATCGGAGTCGAGCACCTCCAACATTGAGGAACGCGCGATCCTTGCGAACGTGCCGACCTGGAAAGCCGCCAAAGTAACCGCTGGCAAGACCAGATAGATGGGGCTCCGGAAACCCGAAGTAGGCAGCCATCGGAGCGTCGCGCTGAAAATAAGAAGCAGCACGATCCCCAACCAGAACGTTGGCAAGGATTGTATGAGCACTGAGCCGACGATGACACATCGGTCAAATATGCTGCCGCGGAAAACCGCGGCCAGCGAGCCGACCAAGACGCCGACAATTGTGGAGATTGCGAGGGCACAGCCAATCAGAAGCAGGGTCCGAGGGAGGGCCGCAAGCACAATCGCCAGCGCGGAGCCCTTACTGCGGAAGGATACGCCCAAGTCGCCCTGCGCGGCGTGCCACAACCAATCGAAATATTGCACAACGATAGGCCGATCGAAGCCATTTGCGACGCGAAACGCCTGAATTTCGTCTGGGGTCGCATCATGGCTCGACAGCAGAACCGCAGGATCACCCGCAATGTGCATGAGCCCGAAAGTGATCGCAGATATCCCTAGAATAACGAGAACACTAAATACTATTCGCTTTATGAATGGGTTGAGCATTTGGCTCTCTCCTCAGTGCTGCAAAGGTCGTTGCGCGACCGCTATTTTTTTGTCGCGCCAGCCAGATAAATCGCACCGTCAGGGCGAGGCTTCCAATCAATGGCGGCATTCACTCCGAACGTCGCGTCGGTGCTGTACAAAAATACCACTGGGGCAAGGTCGTACAGGTCAGCATTAAGCTTGTCGTAGGCAGCTTGACGCTTGCCGACATCGGGTTCACCGCGTGCTGATGCGATTTCGGCGTCGGTCTCTGGCCCGTGGAAATAAATGCCACGTCGCGGACCGTCCAAGGTCAGCCCAAGAGCAAAATCGGCATCCATAAGCAGGTTATTGTTCTGCGAGATGAGCATTTGCTGCGGCGCCATCTTCTTCTGGAGCCAGCTATCCCCGAAGAAGTTCGGGTCGAATTTTGTCTTGATGTTGACACCGGCTTTGCCGAGGTACGCGGCAATGCTCTGCCAAACAGGGTTAAGTTCGCCAATATAGTTCACAAGCTCAAGTGTCAGGGGTTTTTCTGCAGTGAAACCAGCTTCTTGGAGTAGCTTTTTCGCCCGTTCGGGATCGTAGGGGTAAGGAGCGATCGATTTGGTGTAGCCGAACACACTTGGGGCATAGATCTGACCCACCGGGGTTGCACGCCCATCAAACAGGGATTTGGTAATCGCGGCTTTATCGATGGCGTAGTTTAATGCCTGGCGCACACGCTTGTCAGTAAGCGGTCCCTCGAGAGTATTGAGAGACAGAAAAACGGCCTTATTGCCGTTTACGGATTTTACACCCACTTCGCTAGATGATTTGAGCCCGGCGGCGAGATCGGGCGTCACTTCAGTAGCGATGTCGATCTCGCCACTCAGCAGGGAGCTGATTTGCGTCGCGGGTTCAGCGATGAAACGAAATTCAACTTCGCTAGGGATCGGCTTTCCGCCCCAGTAATCACAATTGGCCTTGAGCACAACACTGTCGCCCTGGTTCCAGGTCTCGAATTTGAAAGGCCCTGTGCCGATGGGATGCTTGCCAAAGTCAACATTTCCAACCTTGTCGATGACCGATTTCGGCGTGATGTAAATAATGCTAGCAAGGACTCCAATGAACGAAGCGTCTGGCTGTTTCAGCTTGAAGCGTACAGTGTGGTCATCGACTGCAGTCACCGATTCAACGTTGCTTACGTAACTGCGTTGCTTCGATGCGAGCTTTTGGTCGGTTGCGATACGGTCGAATGTCGACACCACATCTGCTGAGGTGAAAGATGATCCATCATGGAACACCACGCCTGAACGAAGTGCAATCTCGTATGTCTTCTCGTCCAGCTGTTTGAACCCTGTTGCCAGGTTCGGCTCAATTTTCATCGAGTCGTCGAGCTTGAACAAACCATCATACAAGTTGCGGTTTATCTGGGAAAACAGCACAAGAGTATCGTAATTTCCGTCAAGGCTGGCGGGTTGGGTCGGCCAAAGCAAATTGACCGTGACTCGTTCCCCCGAACCACAAGCCTCGGCTTGTTGCGCTAGACAAGGTACGGTTCCGAGAGCGAAGATTGCTACACTCACACTAGCGAGCCAAGTTTTCTTTAACATATTCCACCTCTTCATTTTTGTTGTTTTTGCATTGAGCTACGTGAACTGTGGATTGCAGCTGACGCTTTCGATCAGTCAGCCGCGTGTGCTTCTTCCGGCGTCTCCGGAAGACTTGGAACAGCTGCTCTGAGTTGGCGTGTGTAGGGATCGACGGGCCTATCGATCACATCGACTGCCGCACCGGCTTCGACGACTCTCCCTTTGCTCATCACGACGACTCTGTCTCCAATCTGACGAGCAAGAGCGATGTCATGGGTAATGAAAAGGTATGTGAGACCTTCCTGGTTCTGAATGTCGATGAGAAGTTTGATGATCTGTGCCCTGATCGAAACATCAAGAGACGTCACCGGTTCGTCGCACACGAGCAATTTAGGACGAACGGCGAGCGCGCGCGCGATTGCTATACGCTGTCGTTGACCGCCAGAGAATTGATGAGGGTAGCGGTCGCCATGTGACGCCTGCAGGCCGACCATTTCGAGCAGCTCAACGGCACGTTTCTGCGCAGCGTCCCGTGACGATACGAGCTTGTTTATCACAAGGCCTTCGGCGACGAGTTCTGCCACCTTCATCCTCGGATTCAGGGACGCGTACGGGTCTTGAAACACCATTTGAATGTCGCGTCGGACTGTTTTCCACCCGTTTGCCTTAGGTCCAACGAGTTCTTTTCCATCGAACGAAATACGGCCTTGATCAGGAGCAATCAAGCCAACAGCGCAGCGTGCGAAAGTCGACTTGCCGCTTCCAGATTCTCCGACAATACAGACGGTCTCTCCGCGTCGAGCAGCTATGCTCACATCATCGAGAGCGAACGGGCGTCCTTTACCCTTTGGCCCCCACACGAAAGAATGGGTCAAGCCTTCCGCGCAGAAAACATCGGTTGATGGGGGCGTCGGGGCTTGGCGTACCTCAAGCGGAGGGCGTGATGGCGCGCGCAACGTCGGCGTTGCGTCCCACAACTGCTTAGTATAGGCGTCTCGGGGCGTCTTCCACACATCCAAAGTGGCGCCGCTTTCGACAACTTTGCCGTCGCGCATGACGATCACTTGCTCCGTGATGCTGGAGACGAGCGCGAGATCGTGACTGATGAATAAAAGGGAGGTGCCAAGATTCTTGATAGTCTCCCGAAGAAGATCGACGATTTGCCTTTGAACGATGACATCAAGGGCTGTGGTCGGTTCGTCTGCGATCAGAAGGGAAGGCTTACACGCGAGCGCCATCGCAATCATGACGCGCTGGCGCATGCCACCTGACGGTTCGTGCGGATACTTGCGCATTGTTTCTTTGGGCCGCGGCAGCCCGAGACCGTCGAACAATTCCGTCACACGATTATTGACCCTCTCGGCATCAAGCGACGGTTCGTGAATGCGGATTGCCTCGGCAACCTGTTCTCCGCAACGGCGAACAGGATTGAGCGCAGACAAAGGGTCTTGAAATACGTATGAAATGCCTTTGCCGCGCAGTGAACGGAGTTCGGCATCAGGCATACTGACAAGATCTCGATCCTGAAACTTGATTTGTCCGCCGATTGTCGCCTTTGCCGATTTGGGGAAGAGCCTTGTCAGCGCGAGGGACGTAACGGACTTGCCCGATCCGCTTTCGCCGACAATGCCGACAGTCCCAGAGAAAGGGACATCGAAGCTGATGTTAGAGACGGCCTTAATCTCAGATTGCCCCCAGCCGAACCGGACCGAAAGGTCTTGAACAGACAAAAGGGGTGTAGATTCAACGGTATTTACTTGGGTTTTCTTGAGCATGCCTCTGCCAATCTCCCTGAATAGCCAGGGATTGCGCCGCTCTCGCCCTCCACAATGCAGACTTGCTGCGCTGAAGGCGACCGGACCTGTAAAACATCAAAGATTAAGAAAGCGAGCGGCCCTGTTGCAAACGACTTTGCCCACTGGGTTGCCGTCCTTTGACAAACAGATTGATCTCCTGATCAGCCATTTTTCACCCTCTTTTTCATCTTATTTTCGGAGACTATAACTATTGCTCGGCCTTGGCCTCCAATTGGATTTTAGGACGATTGATTTGATTTTCCAATTAATGCTCAACGCTTATTGTTAGCCGGATGCGACGCGTTTAACCTCTCGCAATCTTCAGCAAGCGGATGAACACTTTGCAGCGGCTATGGCCTGATCCATCTCAGACCGCACATCTTCGTCATGCTCACCAAGTGACGTAGGACGCGTGCGCTATTCCGCGGATGACATGAACGGGTTTGTAGACAGGTTGGCATTTCCGCGCTTTCACAGAGCGCATTATTTCATATTCGAACTCAACGCCCGACTCGAACAGGATTATCGCGTCCCCGGTCTCCCTCGTGACCCGCTTTAGCAATGCTTGGACGCAATTAAGAATCGCGGGTCGGTTTCCGCTTAAAATCGCATTGTACGAGTGAAAATGGTCATGCGGACGGCAGGCATTATAAGGCTTAGATCGCCTGTACCTCTGCCAGGCCCATAAAACTATTGACGGCCCACGTCGTTTCGCGCGAGCGCTCCTCGCACATGCTCGACGAAATCTGCCACGATTGCGCTCTTTCGCGCACGCAATGGTTTTAAGATGGTGTAATCCTGATCAACGATGGGAGAAAACGGCTTGCGAATAATTCGACCATCAAGAAATTCCACCGACAGAGGGTCGACGATCGAAACCCCCAGACCGGCGGCCACCATTTCCCCAACATTGGCAGCATTAGTTGCTTCAAACGCCACTTGAGGAGTAACTCCTTGGCCTTCAAAGGCTCTATCCACCTTTCTGCGCATGATGCCGGTGGATGAGAACGCAACGAAGGGCTCGTGTATAAGGTCGGCAGGATTAAGTTGCGCAGCCTCTTCCAAGCGATGCCCCGGCGGCAGGATTGCGACCGCAGCCGGTGATCTAAGCATCTCCGCCGTGATCGAAGGGTGCTCCACACTGGTCGAAACAATCGCTACATCCAGGCGCCGCAACAAAACGGCTTCGGTCAGAAACTGTGAGCTTTGTGCTTCCACCGATACAAAAACCTTCGGATGCTGCGCATGGAAACTCCTCAGGATCCGGCTAATGAAGCGTCCACCCAAGGCGGGGAGGACACCCAATACGAGCCGGCCATGCACTTCACGATGAATTGCCTCGACCGAGCGCGCGAGCTGATGAACGCCGCCGAGAACGCGATCAACTTCCTCGTAAAGGCGCATTCCCTGATCCGTCGCAACTAGACGTCTACCCTGCCTCTCGAAAAGCTGGAGTCCTGTCTCGGCCTCCAGATCCTGAATGCGCTTGCTTACTGCTGGCTGTGAAACCCTGAGAAGGTCGGCAGCCTTACTGACAGTTCCGGTTTCAACAACCGCCAGCAGCGCTTCCAACTGCCTCAGGCTCGGATCGGCCAATATATAAACTCCTGGAATATATTTCTGAAAAATTCGACTTTGACTTGATATAGGAATTGCACGACTCTGACAACCATCAGGAGGACGTCCCGGTGGATGCAGATACAATCGTTGTTGGTGGAGGTGTAGTCGGAGCGGCACTTGCGTTTGGTGTCGCCAGAAGGCAACGCGCCGTCATCATGCTCGACGGGGAAGATGGGGATCTTCGGGCCGCTCGCGCAAACTTCGGCCTTGTATGGGTTCAGGGCAAAGGGGTCGATATGCCGGCCTACAGCCTGCTCTCTCGAAAAAGTACCGATCTCTGGGAGAGATTCTTGAAGGATGTCGTCGCTGCAAGCGAGATGCCTGTCGACTATGCCCGGCCGGGCGGGCTGATCTACTGTCTTGGGGAAGCGGAATACGAGGCACGGAAAGCAATCAATACACGCATGCACAACCAGCAGACGGGCGTAGAAACCGAAATGATTGAGCGCAGGGATCTCAACCGCATGCTTCCCAAAGTGAACCTTGGGACTGAGGTGGTGGGGGCCAGCTACTGCCGGCAAGATGGACACGTCAATCCTCTTCAGCTGCTGGCCTCGCTGCACAAGGCGATCGTCGCTTACGGCGGGGAGCTCGTCTTCCGGTCATCGGTGTCTCGTATCGTGCCCTGTCCCTTTGGCTTTGAGGTGGAAACCAAACAGAAGCGATATCGCGCCACGCGCGTGATTGTCGCCGCTGGCCTTGCAACGCCACAGCTGACGCAGTCACTGGGACTTAATATGCCGCTTCATTCTGACCGCGGGCAGTTGCTCGTCACGGAACGGCTGGCGCCCATACTCCCATTTCCAGGGAGCGGTCTGCGGCAAACAGCCGATGGAACAGTAATGATCGGTGCAACCAAAGAAAACCTTACTGATCGCGGTGTCACTGTCGCCTCTGCCGCGACACTCGCTTCCCGCGCAACGCGAATAATCCCGGCGTTGGCACAGGTTCGCCTCGTGCGTCAATGGAGTGGCTTTCGCGTCATGCCGATGGACGGATCGCCGATTTACGCTGAGTCGAACAGTCACCCCGGTCTGTTTGCTGCAGCTTGTCATTCCGGGGTGACGCTTGCCGCGGCCCATGCGGAGATCGTCGCGCCCGCCATGATTGAGGGACGGTTGTCGAAGGACCTGTCCGTTTTTTCCAATGGAAGATTCGATGTTCAAAACTGTGCTTGAAAGACCCTCCGGCCAAGCAGACATGACGGTGCTAGTCAACGGAGTTGAAACTCCGGCTTGGAACGGAGAAACGGTTGCAAGTGTGTTGCTGCGCGCGCCCGATGCAGGCCGCAGATCTCCTGTGAGCGGCTCTCTGCGACTTCCGTATTGTCAGATGGGCGTCTGTTTCGAATGCCTGGTGGTCGTCAACGGTGTTGCCTCGATCCAAGGATGTCTTGTTCCCGTCGAACCCGGAATGCAGATCGACAGGCAAAACGGTCCACGGGAAATCGTATCATGACTTATGACGTGGCAATCGTCGGATCGGGGCCAGCTGGAATGAGCGCTGCGGTCCGTCTGCGTTCGCTCGGAGCAACCGTAGCGGTGATCGACGAGCAGCCCGAACCTGGCGGTCAGATCTGGCGCGGCATCGAGCGAAATCTCGGCAGCCGGATGTTTGCAGCGCTTGGCGCGGATTACGAAAAAGGCAGGGCCCTTGCGGCACAGTTCCGTGCCTGCGGTGCAGATTATCTCGCTGGCGCGCAGGTCTGGCAGATCGAGGAAGGTTGGGTGCTCTTCGCCAGCGTCAGGGGCGAAACCAGCCAGATTTCTGCCAGAGCAGTTCTTCTCGCCAATGGTGCGCAGGAGAGACCCGTTCCGTTCCCCGGCTGGACGCTTCCTGGCGTGATGACGGTCGGAGCTGCACAGGTTCTATTGAAATCCGGCGGGATGTTACCTCAGGGGAGGATATGGATTGCCGGTGCGGGGCCGCTCCCGCTGCTCTACGCAACTCAGTTGCTAAACCTTGGCGGGCAAATCGCAGGCTATCTCGATACCGCCAAACGGCCAAGCCTGGCTGCGGTAACTCTGCTTCCCAGAGCTTGGCGTGACTTTCCCAGTCTGCTTAAGGGATTAGGTTGGCTTCGGGCGCTTCGCCGAACTGGCGTGGTCAAGAGCGGCGCGTCCGATCTTCGCGCCGGAGGAAACGACCGACTCGAGTTCATCACTTGGGAGTCCAGCGGTCGTCTGCATAGTGCGCCGGCGGATGTACTTCTGGTGCACGAAGGGGTGGTGCCGCGGATCCATGAAACCCTGGCTATGGGATGCGCCCACCACTGGAACGAGGAACAAGGTTATTTCGCACCCACCCTCAATGAATGGGGTGAAACCAGCCGTGCGAACCTCTTCGTCGCGGGAGACGCTGGCGGGATTGGGGGGTGGGTCGCCGCGACGGTCTCGGGTGAAAGCGCCGCGCTCGGCATCGTGAAGCGCCTAAATCTTTGTTTAAACACGGAAAGGCTGCGCGCCGAATGGGATTTAGTCGGACGGCGCCGCCGCGCCATTGCGCTAAGGCCATTTCTGGATCGATTCTACCGGCCCCCACGTCAGCTAATCCCCGACGAAACCATCGTGTGTCGATGCGAAGAAGTGACGGCCGGAAACATCCGAGCAGTTGCGCTCGCCTGC
Source organism: Agrobacterium vitis (assembly GCF_037039395.1). Classification (NCBI taxonomy): domain Bacteria; kingdom Pseudomonadati; phylum Pseudomonadota; class Alphaproteobacteria; order Hyphomicrobiales; family Rhizobiaceae; genus Gillisella; species Gillisella vitis. The sequence continues at coordinate 470,691 of NZ_CP146241.1, forward strand.
GCGCCTGATCCTGCCGCTATCAAGGCAGCAACCCGATGCGGAATGGGTCCGTGCCAGGGACGCCAGTGTGGTTACTCGGTTCAGGCACTAATAGCGGAAGCCCACGGGGTTTCCGCGGGAGAAGTGAGGTTTTTCAATATCCGCCCGCCGCTCAAACCTGTGACGCTTGGGGAGTTGGCAAAGCTGGCGGCAGGACAATGATCGTAATCGCCAGATGCCAAGGCATTCTGCAATTTTAGGATGGTCACGATGAAAGTGGGAATTGCCGGAACTGGCGCAATAGCTATGGGCTATGCCGCCTTTTTGATGAAGAATGGCCACGCGGTCCAAGTCTGGTCGCCTTCCGGTCGGGGCGCTGCCGGCTTGAGCGCCGGCGTGCCGGTGACAATCACAGGTGCCATCGATGGCGACTTCCTTCCCGGCGCTTGCAAGAATAAGGCGGAACTTACGGATTCGGACGTGATCATTCTAGCCTTGCCGGCCTATGGCCATCGAATGGTCATCGATAGCATCGCGCCGCATATCAAGCCACGCCATACCGTGATCATCAGCGGTCACCTGTCCTTTGCCGCGCTTTTTTTGGCGAAGAAGCTGGCTGCGCGCGGCATTGAGATCCCGGTCGTTGGCTGGAGCACCACCGTTTTAACTTCGAAAACGCAGGCTCCCAATACTGCTAGGATCGGGGCGATACGGTCTAAGATCGACATGGCGACGGTCCCGGCCCGGTTCGGGGATCACGCCCACACAATCTGCGTTGAGCTCTTCGGCGACCGCTTCGTAGTCAAAGATGATCTGCTGACGATCGCACTCAGCAATCTCAATCCGCAGAACCACCTGGCAATCGCATTATCCAACCTGACTCGGATAGAGCATGGCGAAACCTGGGGCCAAAACTCCAACATTACACCTGGGGTCGGCCAACTTATCGAGGCCTTGGATCGCGAACGGGTCGAGCTTGCTGAGACGCTCGGCAAGCATGTCCGCACGATCTCCGAACATTACAAAATGTCCTACGGAGTCGAGGAAGCCTCGGTGGCGGAAGCGTCGGCGAGGCTTGTGGGAAAAGGCAGCGACCCAGCGGGACCGAAGACTATAGCCACCCGCTACATACTCGAGGACGTGCCTTTTGGCCTTGTGCCAACGCTGTTGCTCGCCGAGATGGCTGGCGTCGACATGCCCCTTCATCAAGGTGGAGTAGATATTATCGGAGCCTGCTACGGAAGAAGCTTTCGTGCTGATAACGATCTTCTGCCCGAGCTTGAACTGGCTCAGATCAATGCTCTTCGCAAAAGTGTCACCGTTGGGTATCTCCCGGCGCCGCTGGCCTGCCGCCCGCAGCTTCCATGAGGAGGACCGATGTTTCTTTCCGTATTCGACGTTTTCAAGATCGGCGTGGGTCCATCAAGCTCGCACACGATGGGACCGATGTCAGCAGCCAACCGATTCCTGGACCTGATTGCGTCCGGGAACTGGCCGCGGCCGGTCGGAACACAGATTTCCTCTCTCAGGGTCAGCCTGCACGGATCGCTGGCCTTCACCGGAATCGGGCACGGCACCGATAGAGCGGTGATCCTTGGTCTGACGGGTGAAGTCCCGGAAAAGCTCGATCCCGACCGTATGGCTGGCATTGTAGCGGAAGTGGAACGGAGCGGGCATGTAACGCCGCCGGGTCATCCAACCTATGAATTCCAGCCCCGGACAGATCTGGTTTTCGACAAGAAGCAACCGTTGCCAGGGCATGCCAACGGCATGACCTTTTGCGCCTTCGACCGCTACGACCGAATGCTTCTAAAGCGCATCTACTACTCGATTGGCGGTGGCTTTGTCGTTACCGATACCGAGCTTGAAACTATGCGTGGTGCAAAGAAAGCCTCGTCCGAAGAGGGCGTGCCGTATCCCTTTGCGTCTGCGAGGCAAATGCTGGATATGGCTAGCACCTCAGGCCTGTCGATAGCCCAAATGAAGCGGATGAACGAGGAAACTGCAATAAGTGGTATCGATCTCGATGCTGGTCTCGATCGCATCTGGGAGGCGATGAAGAGCTGCATCGACCGAGGACTCACGGTCGACGGCATCATGCCGGGCGGTCTCAAGGTGAAACGCCGTGCGCGGGCGATTCACGACAAGCTCGCAGGAGAACGGAGCAGCAACCGCCTGAATCCGTTGCTCGCCAATGACTGGCTGTCGGTATACGCTATGGCCGTCAACGAAGAAAATGCAGCGGGCGGGCGCGTGGTGACAGCCCCCACGAATGGCGCGGCAGGAGTAGTCCCCGCGACCCTACGCTATTATCTGCATTTCCATATGGATGCGACGCAAGATGACATCCGCGACTTCCTGCTAACAGCTGCAGCAGTCGGTGGAATCATCAAGCACAATGCCTCGATCTCCGGTGCCGAAGTTGGTTGCCAGGGCGAAGTGGGTCAGCCTCAGCTATGGCGGCCGCAGGGCTTGCCGCCGTTATGGGTGGCTTGCCGGAGCAAGTAGAGAATGCGGCCGAGATCGCGCTAGAGCACCACCTTGGCATGACTTGCGATCCTATTGCAGGCTTGGTGCAGGTGCCGTGCATCGAGCGTAATGCTCTTGGCGCCGTTAAGGCAGTCACTGCAGCATCTCTGGCACTCAAAGGTGACGGGACACATTTCGTACCACTCGACGCAGCGATCGAAACCATGCGCCAGACTGGCCGCGACATGAGTGAAAAATATAAGGAGACCTCAACGGGAGGCTTAGCTGTCAACGTTGTGGAATGCTGAAAGGTAAACGATTTCAGCCGGCGTAAAAGGCCATCGGGGCCATGTAGCGGACTCCACTCTCAAGAGATGATACTGATGCCACCCCACTTCGTTGACTTCCGGTTATTTACATACGCTTTGGTCTCTGCCGAACATGGTAGTTTTCGCCGAGCCGCGGCTGCGCTGAATCTCCAGCAGTCTACGGTGAGCCGGGGTGTCCGAACCCTCGAACATCGCGTTGGAGCGGAACTCTTTGAACGAAATCACGCCGGAATCCGCCCCACGCCTGCAGGCGATCGGTTCTTGCAGGAAGCTACGCTGGGCTTTGATCACTTGAAGCGCGCCATGCGGCAGGCAGAGGCCTCGCAACGTGGTGAACATGGCGAACTTACGGTTGGTGCCAGCGTACCATTTACCTTGTTCGGCGAATTGTTCGAGCGCTTCCGCGAGAAACATTCCGGAGTTGAGTTGGAAATAGTGGAGGGCACCGCCAGCGCGAGTTCGGCCCTGGTGCATCAGCGGCGCGTGGACGTGGCGATTGTGGCGAGTCGCCATGAGAACGGAGGATTCCAATCGCAGCGTCTTGGCGATGAGCCGATCCTGGCGGTTCTCCCACGATCGCATTCGCAAGCAGGTGCGCGCCGATTGAGCATTGATGACCTTCGACAGGAAATGTTCATCCTAAGTGCAAACGGTCTTGGGCCGGATATCAGGGATTATCTTACTCGCCGAATGACAAAGTCGGGTACAGAACCGCGAATTCAACTGCACCGCGCCAGTCAATGTGACCTGATCAACATGGTGGCGTCGGGATTTGGTGTGACGATTGCCGTCGGTCGGACCCGCGCCGTCATCGATGGTGTTGTCTTCATTCCCCTTGCGGGCAGGAGCACCATATCAGTTTGGGCGATCTGGATGGATTCCAACCCGAATCCTGCACTGCACGACCTCCTCGACATTGCGCAAGAACGGACTGCAATGCCGCGAGCGACGGCGCGCGGAAGAGTTTAAGCCCTCGCTGAGCCTTTTCGCGCCCGTGCGAACCCCCGGTCTGTCGATATAAACCGGACAAGCATCGGCACGATCAGCTTCACGGGATCGGCTACGGGCTGCCCCGTCTCACGTGCAAGCACGTCAGCATACGCGATCAGATCGCTATGAAGTGAAGCAGGCAGCTCCAGCGACACTTTGATTGGCTTATCATCGGCGATCGGGCCAAGTTTCAGCTTTGTCATGGTCAACCTCTGTAAGGTTCAAGGACAAGGTCACGCGTAACGATCACGCGAACGGGGAAGCCGGGCCGGATGGTCAGGGTCGGCGCGACTTGCAACTGACGGCGGATGATCTGCTGACCAGCGTCGTTGATCGTGTCCTGCGCGCCATCCCGTATAGCAGCCACGAGACGATCTTCATCACTGACGGCCAACTCTGTGCCGACCGCGAGCAAGGTGGACAAGCCCGCCGCCTTGGCAAGATCCCACCAATGATAATCGACACCATCCTCGAGGCCGGCATAGCCCTGCGGATCGGCGCCCGGTTGACGTTCGAGCACGATCGACCGTCCATTCGGAAAAATCAGCCGATCCCAGACCAGCAACGCCCGTCTCTGGCCGAATTGCACATTGTTATCGTATTGACCGATGATCCTCGTTCCTTGCGGAACCACGAGACTGCGACCAGTCGGACTGTCGTAGATGTTCTCCGTCACTTGCGCGATAATCTGGCCGGGAAGATCGGAACGAATGCCGGTTATAAGTGCGGCAGGAATGACGGCCCCGGCCTGGAGCACGAAGGGCGAAGCAGGCGCGATGACGCGATCCGTGGCGGTGGTGCGGCGATCGACCGGCGCATTGAGGAATGCGTTTTGTCGATCCTGCACGGTCTGCTGACCCGGCTGACCAGCGAGGCCGGCGAGATCGAAACCGGGAGCGCTTGGGGTTATTGAACCTGCCGATGTGGCCTCCTTCGTGCCAGGCTGGGTCTGGAAGAAGACGCGCGACGTGCGCGCGGCCTCTTCCTCTGCAAGCCGGCGCTGCTCGGCTTCATCGACAGTTGGTGTCGAAATCGCCGGAGGGACGACGGGCTGGCCGCGGTTCTGTGCGTCAAGAATCGGCCGCCCGAGATCGCCGGGCAAAGGCGCGCCAAGAACCGGGCCGGTATAGTCTCGCGGCAGGCCGGCGAGACCGTCTGCCGTCTGCCGATTTGCGGTCGAGTACAATGCCTCGCCGTCACGGCCGGCATTTCGGGTCTGAAGGGCATAGATCAGGGCGCCGCCAATCCCGACCAGAGCAACGGCGGTGACGCTGGCAAGGACCTTGCGCGACAGCCGGGTGACGCGCGGCGGCTCTGCCCGCAGCCGCATCGGAGCGCTGTTGTTGTTGTTCTCCTCGCTCATGACGCCGGCCTCCCGTCGGTACGGACAATCCTCACCGTTTGCTGCCGGCCGCCGCTGCCGAGGCGCAGTTCGGCCGCTCCGAACAGACGATCGACGATCAGGATATGACGGTAGACACGCGTGTTGGCGATCTGCGCCTCGCCCTCGGATCCGATCAAGAAGATCGGCGGCATTTCGCCCTGGACGATGCCGCGCGGAAACTCGACATAGACGCGCCGGCCGTCATCATAGACTGAGACCGGTTTCCAAGGCGGGTTATCGCCACTCAGGCCGTATCGATAATTGCGCGATGCGACGGCCGGAATGACCGGCGTCGCCGGAACGCTCTGGCCTTGTCTGCCTGGCGGCTGCGGATATGCCCATGCGACTGAAGGCATGTAGGGCTTTGCACCGGAACGCAGCTCGATCATGTAGACGCGCCGGTCGGTCGTCACGACAAGGTTGGTCGTGATGTCGGCGCGGCTTGGTTTCACAAGGATGTGGACCCGCTTTGTCGTGCCGACGCCGCTTTCGGTGTCACCTATGATCCAACGCGCGGTATCGCCGGCCGCAATCGGCCCAGCACCGGTCAGGTTTTCGCCCGGCTCAAGGGCTATGTCGGTGATCTGCCCCGGTGCGGCGTAGACCTGATACAGCGCGCCTTCGGACCAGGGGTAAATCTGGATTGCGTTGAAATATCCCTCCCGGCGCGGCTGGACGCGAGCCGCGGCATTGGCGTTCTCGACGCGGGCTATCGGCGTGCTGCCAGCCGTCCCGCCCTTTGCCGGTGTCCAAGCCGGAGGGATATGGATCGGGCGCGGTCGATCGTCAGTGACTGACGTGGGTACGGATGGCAACGGAGGCACGTTCCGGTCGTAGCTGATCTCCGGCGGTTTTTGCAGCGTGGCGCAGCCGGCCAATGTGGTGGCGGAAAGCAGCAGAACAGGAAGCACGGATTTACGGAAAACCGGAATATCGCGGTTACGGAAAGCTGTCTTCATTGGCTCATCTCCCGCGACCAGTTGATGGCGTTGACGTAGATGCCGAGAGGATTGACCTTGATCCCCTCGACGTCGCGCGGCTGCTGGATCACGATGGTCAGGATTGCGGTCCAGCGTTCGGTGGTGGAAAGCTGGCCGTTCTCGAAATGCCGCTCGGTCCATGCAACACGAAAACTGTCGGGCGATGCCCTTATGACGCTGGAGACTTCAACCGCGATCTGCTGCTTGCCGACCTTGGTGAACGGGTCGTTGGCGCGTGCGTAGTCATTGAGGGCGGCAGCGCCCCGATCCGTCGTCCATTCGTAAGCCCGAAGCCAGTTCTGCCGGACGATGATCGGGTCGGCCGGAATGCTTCTCGTTTGCTCGATGAAGCGTGCGAGGTGCCAGGCCACTTGCGGATCGGTCGGGCGGAAATCGGCGGTAGCAGGGGCAATAGCCTGCGCCTGACCGAGATTGTCCACCTGCACGATCCACGGCACGACGGTCCCCCGTACCGATTGGTAGACCAGGGCTGCGGCGAAGCCAGCCGACAGGACCAGCGAGCCGATGGCCATATAGCGCCAGTTCTTCGCCTGCACGCGGGCCGAGCCGATCCGTTCGTCCCAGACCTGCGCGGCCTTCTGATACGGCGTTTCCGGTTGAGGTGTTTTGCCGTAATGCACGGCGGGCCGTTTGAAGAGATTCATGAGCGGTCACTTTCAGAGAGATTGACGGAGGCACCGGACCCATGACCGTCGCCCGAGCGAACTGCGTGCGCGGCAGCGCTGACGCCGTGGGAGACATGGCTGCCGCGCTTTATGCGTTGAGCCCATGCAGGCGGCTGGTCAGTCGTTGCTCCCGGCGCGACGGAAGAAGGATCGGCTTCGCCGCCGACTGTCCCCATCGTCGATGTCCCGCCGGTCGCACCAAAGCCGGCGCGGGTGCCATCGGAGAAACTGGATTTCATGCTGTCGGAAGAGCGCGACGTAGCACGGCGCAGCGGTGACATGGCGGACGATCCGGCGGCGCGCGCCACGCCGCCGAGGCCGGAGACGATGCTCGACGAACCGGCCTGTCCCATCGAACCCAACGTGTAGGCAGAAGATGCAGCTCCGGTCGCTGCTGCACCGCCTCGCATGGCTGCGGCGCCGCCGGAAAGCAGGGCTGCGCCACCTCTTGCGGCCAGCATCGCACCGCCACCTGCGGCCAGCGCTGCGCCGCCGACCGCCAGACCGGTGCCAACCGCGGCGCCTGCGCCAAGCTGCGGGCCACCGCTAACGAGGCCAGCCGCGATGCCGGGTCCGAATATTCCGAGGCCGACGAGCGAAAGGGCAGCGAGCACGACCGCCATGGCGTCGTCGATACTCGGGGTATGACCGCCAAAACCTTGCGTAAACTGGCTGAAGAGCGTCGAACCGATGCCGACAATGACGGCGAGAACCAGGACCTTGATGCCGCTGGAGATTACGTTGCCGAGCACGCGCTCGGCCATGAACGCGGTTTTCCCGAAGAGGCCGAAAGGGATCAATACAAAGCCGGCCAGCGTGGACAGTTTGAATTCGATCAAAGTCACGAACAGTTGGACGCTGAGAATGAAGAACGCGAGAATGACGAGCGCCCAGGCGAAGAGCAGGCAGGCGATCTGAATGAAGTTCTCGAAGAAGGCGATCCAGCCCATGAGGTCGGAGATGGATTCGAGCAGCGGCCGGGCCGCGTCCAGTCCTGCCTGCGCCACTTTGCCGGGACGGAGGAGATCCTGCGCGGTGAACCCGGTCCCGGAGGCTTTCAGGCCGAGACCGGAGAAGCTGTCGAAGACAATCTTCGCAAGGTTGTTCCAGTTGGAAATCAGATAGGCGAAGACGCCGACAAACAGCGTCTTCTTCACGAGCCGGGCGATAATGTCGTCGTCGGCGCCCCAACTCCAGAATAGCGCCGCTAGCGTAATATCGATGACGATCAACGTCGTCGCGATAAATGCCACCTCGCCACCGAGCAGACCAAAGCCGCTGTCGATGTATCGGGTGAATGTTCCCAGAAAACTGTCGATTACCCCCGATCCGCCCACGATTACCGTCCTTCGTTCAAAGATGGTGATGTTGGGGCGGTCGGTCGACCGAGGAACCGATCGCGTGTCTCGGCCCAGACGCGCAGGCATTCGGCGTCGCTTCCCGCCTGCTGGCCAAGCTGCTGGCACCGACGCTGCCCTTCGCGCAGTGGATCGCTTTGGGGCTGGCCAACCCGCACCGGCGAGGCCTCCGGCGGCTCTTCCTTGCGGATCAATTCGACGACCGCCGCAGTGATGGCGACGGCGACGAATACGACTGCGCCCAGCCGGGCCAGCATTTTGCCGTCCATGACAATGCTCCCTTCAGGCTTTCAGTTGCCGCTGAACATCTGCACGTTGCCGGGCTGATAGTCGGAACCGGGCGTCAGGAAGCGGCGACGCTGTTCTCGCCCCTGCTCGGCGGCCGCAGTTCGCTCGGCCTCGGTCAGCGCGCCCGACCGGCCGTTGGCGGCGAGCAGCGCGACCAGATCGGAAAGCTGCTGCGATTGCAGCGCGAGAAGCTGGTTGCCGGCCTGAGTCGCCTGAAGCGCGCCGGTCGCGCCCTGGCTTTGACTCACCAGTTCGCGCATCTGCGTGCGGTTGGTGTCGATATTGCCGACGACGCCGGCCTGGACGCGCATGGCGTCCTGCAAGCTGCCAACGGTGTTCTGCCAGCGGGAGCGGGCATCGGTAACGAGCTGCTGATCCGTCGCCGACATCTGAACATTGCCGTATTGGCTCTGGAATGCTTGGTCGATGCCCTGCACGTCGAAAGCGATGTTCTGCGCCTGGTTCAGGAGTTGCTGCGTGCGCTGGACATTCTGCTGAAGCGTCTGAAGCGAGGAGAACGGCAGGCTCGCTAGATTGCGTGCCTGGTTCATCAACATGGTGGCCTCGTTTTGAAGCGAGGTGATCTGCTGGTTGATCTGCTCCAGCGTGCGCGCTGCCGTGAGAACGTTCTGCGCATAGTTGCTCGGATCGAAGACAATCCTCCACGCATAGGCGGGAAGGGTCGAAAGCGGCGAGATCGCGAGCGGCATAGCCAGCATGGTCGCGGGGAGAACGGCGGAGAATTTGCGAATGCGACGGATGCTCATGGCTGAAGCTCCTTTTCGGGTTGGGGGCGGGGAGTGTGGAAATTCGGCAGAAGATCGACCGCCCAGCCGGCGCCGCGGGTTGCCAGCCAGGCGGCGAGGAAACCCTCGCGGCCGTGCCCGGCAACAAGGTTGGCAATCAGGGTCTGATCGGATTTGGAGGATGCGGCGCAGAGTGCGAGGCCGACTTCGGACAGCCCTAGCTCGAACAGGCGGTTGCCGCGCCGCGACTGGCAGTAGTAGTCCCGTTTCGGTGTCGCCCGCGCGAGGACTTCTATCTGGCGGTCATTGAGGCCGAACCGGCGATAGATTGCCGTAATCTGCGGTTCGATGGCGCGTTCGTTCGGCAGTAGCAGCCGCGTCGGGCAACTTTCGATGATCGCAGGGGCGATGCCCGAACTGTCGATGTCGGAAAGTGACTGCGTGGCGAAGATGACGGATGCGTTCTTCTTACGGAGCGTCTTCAGCCATTCGCGGAGCTGGTTGGAGAAACCCTCGTCATCCAGCGCCAGCCAACCTTCGTCGATGATCAGCAGCGTCGGGGAACCGTCCAACCTGTCGCCGATGCGATGGAACAGATAGGTCAGCACCGCGGGAGCGGCACCCGTGCCGACAAGGCCCTCGATCTCGAATGCCTGCACTCGCGAACTGCCCAGGTGCTCAGTTTCGGCATCGAGCAACCGGCCATTGGGACCGCCGACACAGTAAGGGCGAAGCGCCTGCTTTAGATCGTTGGATTGCAGTAGGACAGCGAGGCCGGTGATGGTGCGTTCCTCTACCGGCGCGGAGGCGAGCGATGTCAGAGCGGTCCAGATATGCTCCTTCACCTCGGGCGTAGTCGCCATACCTTCGCGCATCAGAATCGCCGCAATCCAGTCGGCGGCCCATGCGCGCTCATGAGCGTCATGGATACGGGCGAGCGGCTGAAGCGAAACCGAAGTGTCGGAACCTTCGGTGAGGCTGCCGCCGAGATCGTGCCAATCTCCGCCCATGGCGAGCGCCGCGACGCGGATGCTGCCGCCGAAATCGAAGGCGAAGACCTGAGCGTGATCGTAACGACGGAACTGGAGCGCCATGAGCGCCAGCAGCACGGACTTTCCCGCGCCTGTCGGACCGACGACGAGGGTGTGGCCCACGTCACCGACATGAAGGGAAAGTCGGAACGGGGTGGAGCCTTCGGTCTTTCCAAAGAGCAGCGGGGGCGCATCGAAATGCTCGTCTCGTTCCGGCCCCGCCCACACGGCGGAGAGAGGGATCATGTGAGCGAGATTGAGCGTCGAGATCGGCGGCTGGCGGACATTTGCGTAGGCATGACCGGGCAAGCTGCCGATCCATGCATCCACCGCGTTGACCGTCTCGATCATGGCGGTGAAGTCGCGGCCCTGGATGACCTTTTCGACCAGCCGCAGTTTCTCGTCGGCAAGCTGCGGATCAGCATCCCAGACGGTGATGGTGGCGGTGACATAGGCCATTCCCGCCACATCAGATCCGAGCTCCTGCAAGGCGAGATCGGCGTCGGCCGCCTTGTTCGCAGCATCGGTGTCGACGAGCACCGACTGCTCGTTCGTCATCACCTCTTTCAGGATCGCGGCGATGGACTTGCGCTTGGCGAACCACTGGCGCCTGATCTTGGTCAGCAGCCTGGTCGCATCGGTCTTGTCGATCAGGATCGCCCGGGTCGACCAACGATATGGGAAGGCCAGCCGGTTAAGGTCGTCCAGCAGGCCGGGCGTCGTCGTGGTGGGGAAGCCGACGATAGTGAGAATACGAAGATGCTGGTCGCCCAGCCGCGGCTCCAGACCGCCTGTCAGCGTTTGATCGGCGAGCAGCGCGTCGAGATAGATCGGCGTTTCCGGCACACGGACGCGATGGCGCTTGGTGGAAACCGTAGAATGCAGGTAGGTCAGCGTCTCGCTATCATCGAGCCAGCGGCAGGACGGCATGAAGCCATCGAGCAGCGCCAACACGCGATCGGTCCTATCGGTGAAGGCGCGCAGGATCTCGTGCGGATCGATGCCTGATCGTTCGCGGCCTTCGTACAGCCACGACTCGGTGCGTGCGGCTTCCTCCGCAGGCGGAAGAAACAAGAAGGTCAGGAAGTAGCTCGACACGAAATGCGCCCCCGCTTCCTCGAAATCAGCCTTGCGCTCAGCATCGACCAGGCCGGAAGCTGGATCGGGAAAGAGGCTGTTCGGATAAATCGCGGCCTCGTGCCGCTGGGCTTCGACGAAAATACTCCAGCCGGAACCGAGCCGGCGGAAGGCGTTGTTGATGCGGCTTGCGACCGCGACCAGTTCGGCTGCAACGGAAGAGTCCAAGTCGGGCCCGCGAAAGCGGGCCGTGCGCTGGAAGGAACCGTCTTTGTTCAGCATGATGCCGGGGCCGACGAGTGCGACCCATGGCAGGTAATCGGCAAGGCGCGCGGCAGTGCGGCGATATTCGGCAAGGTTCATCATGACCGCGCTCCTCAGACAGACAAATGACCGGGGATGCGCAGGTGCCTGCGCCCGACCTCGACAAAGAGCGGGTCACGCTTCGCCGCCCAGACGGCGACGAAATGACCGATGGCCCATATGGCGAGGCCGACCAGCCAGAGCCGTAGGCCGAGGCCTACGGCTCCGGCGAGCGTCCCGTTCATGATCGCAATGGAGCGTGGAGCGCCGCCGAGCAGGATGTGCTCGGTCAGCGCGCGATGAACCGGTACGGTGAAGCCAGGAACCACGTCGAGTTGTTCGAAGGCAGCAGCCATCAGACTAGCGCCCCGCCGCCGAACGAGAAGAACGACAGGAAGAAGCTCGACGCGGCGAACGCGATCGACAGGCCGAACACGATCTGGATCAGGCGACGGAACCCGCCCGAGGTGTCGCCGAAGGCCAGCGCCAGGCCGGTGGCGATAATGATGATCACCGCGACGATCTTGGCGACCGGACCCTCGATCGACTGGAGGATTTGCTGAAGCGGCTGTTCCCACGGCATGGACGAGCCGGACGCATGCGCGGCCGGGACAATCATCATGCTGAGGGAAAGAGTAGCGGCGGCGGTCGCTACGATGCGACGGCCGCGCGAAAGCACGTGGATCATTGGCGTTCTCCTGAGTTCGATGTGGCTGGGGTGATGCGATAGTCGCCGCCTGGGCCGAGCCCTTCGACGCGGGCGAGCTCAGTGAGCCGACGGGACGAGCCGCGCCCGGCGAGGACGGCAACGATGTCGATCGTCTCAGCTATCAGCGCGCGCGGGACTGTGACGACGGCTTCCTGAATGAGCTGCTCGAGACGGCGCAGTGCACCGATGCCGCTTCCGGCGTGAATGGTGCCAATGCCGCCGGGGTGTCCGGTGCCCCACGCCTTCAGAAGATCAAGCGCCTCGGAGCCGCGCACCTCTCCGATGGGGATACGGTCGGGCCGCAGACGTAGAGAGGACCGGACGAGATCGGAGAGTGTCGCCACACCGTCCTTCGTGCGCATCGAAACCAGGTTGGGCGCAGCACATTGCAGTTCGCGCGTGTCCTCGATGATGATGACACGATCCGCGCCCTTGGCGATCTCGGCGAGCAGCGCGTTTGTCAAAGTGGTCTTGCCGGTGGACGTGCCGCCCGCGACGAGAATATTGGCGCGGGAGACCACGGCGGCGCGCAGCGTTTCTGCCTGGTCAGCGGTCATGATGTCGGCCGCCACATAGTCGTCGAGTGTGAACACGGCGATGGCGGGCTTGCGTATGGCGAAAGCTGGCGCAGCAACCACTGGGGGCAGCAGGCCTTCAAAGCGCTCGCCGGTTTCCGGCAGTTCCGCTGATACGCGCGGCGCGCGCACATGCACCTCCGCACCGACATGATGAGCGACCAGGCGCACAATGCGTTCGCCATCGGCAGCCGTCATCGTCTCGCCGGTGTCGGCCAACCCTTCAGAGAGACGATCCACCCAGATGCGGCCATCAGGATTCAGCATGACCTCGACCACGGCCGTGTCTTCCAGAAACCGGGCGACCGCGGGCCCGAGCGCGGTGCGCAACATGCGCGCGCCGCGCTGGATCGCTTCCTGTTTGCGGTGAGTGACTGCCATGTCGTCCCCGTTTCTGTGGGGACGCAACTGATGGTCCCCGGATCAGGGATGATTAAAAGGACCTGGAATTAGGCCTACACAACAAGTATCTGGCATCGTAGTAGCGTAGCGTGCAAATACAGGAGAATGGCGATTGAAGCCTCGCGAGATACCTGCAGCAGATGCCTCTTAGATTCCCCTATTCGTCAGTTTTTTTGACTGCCGCAACGAAACATTCAACTTTACCAAGTATTAGCGCAAAACGAATCACTACAGCCTCCGAACAAGCGTCCCTGCGTATGGGACTTTTTCGGCAAGGTAAAATACACGGGAATTCGAATGTCCACTTTCTCAATTGATCTCGCTGCTGAACGTATCATTGACAAAAGATCGCGTGAGTATTTTGAGGAAGTCACGCGCTCCTTTGCCAACAATTGCTATCGAAGCAGCCTTGTCATGCTGTGGACCGTGGTCGTCTGCGACCTCGTCTACAAGCTGCAAGCATTACGCGACATGCACGGCGACAAGCAGGCAGAAAATCTTCTGCGGGATGTCGAGGCTAAACAAGCCTCCAATCCCACCAGCCCTGATTGGGAAATATACCTCCTCGACGAAGTGGCCAAACGCACGAAATTCCTCGAAACCGGTGAGCACATCCAGCTGCAGGGACTACAAAAGCTTCGGCATTTGTCGGCACATCCGGTCCTGACCGGAACCGATCTTCTGTTCCATCCCACCAAGGAGGCCGTCCGTGCCCACATCCGCACGGCTCTGGAGGCCGTGCTTCTCAAGCCGCCGTTGTTCTCGAAGCGGATCGTCATGACCCTGGTTGAAGACATCGCCGTGAACAAGGCGCTGCTGATATCCAGGAGCACACTCAAATCCTATCTCGAAGCCCGCTATTTCCAGAATATGTCGAGTGCCGTTGAACTGGAACTTTTCCGGGCTGTGTGGAAGTTCTGTTTCAAACTCAGAAATGCCGACACCGACGCCCATCGTGATATCAACCTCGCTGCGCTCGCGGTCATCTACGAGCGAAACCCCGCAGCTATCCGTTCGGCGATGGACGGAGATCAGGGATATTTTAGTGACGTCGGACCGGACGCTGAACTGTTGATCGCCCTGGTTCATTTTCTTGCGGAATATCAAGCGCCTTTCGGCTCACTCAATTCAGCTGCCCAAATACTGATCCAGGGACAGACCAGCGCAGATATCAACCTTAAACTGAAAGCGTCTTTCCTCCATCCGGACTTCCCCACACACCTCAATGCACTGTCCGCGGAAACTCCGGATGCCTTCGATGCAGTCGAGGAAGTGAATTGGAAACATCTCCTCGATGACTCCGAAGGTGAAGGGCTCCTTCACACCGCATGCGAAATAGGTATTCGCAACTACGGACGATCCGCGAGTTATGATGATGCGGACAGGCGCTTCGGCCGTCTCATCGCACCTTTACTTGGCCGAATAGATGCCACTCGCATGGCAAATCTGCTGAACACCATTGATAACAATTCCCAGACTTACGAACGACGAAGAGCGAGGGCCGATCATCGGGAAATTGCCTCCGTAGCTGCCGATCTCTCAGTTGATGTGACTGCCTATAAAAACTTTAGCGCCAACATCTGACCGGCTCCCAGATACCAATTTAAGCCGTCATTTATAAAAAAGCGCACGGATCTGCTATCGGTCAGGAATGTCCTCCGATATCTCCTGACGCAGTTTCGGCCCCTGTGCGAGACGCCGACCGAGAGCAGTGATATACGCTTCGTATCGCTCACTTGCCTTGGCGCGTGCTGCCTGTGCGGCTGGCTCAGGCAATGCAGGTGTGGTGGTGAGCCAGAAGCGAATGAACACGGCGAGGCTTTCGATGGCGATGCCGACGTCACGCTCAAGTCGTGTCATGCGGCGATCGATCTGGTCGAGGCGCTTGGCGACGATCGCCTCGCGCCTTTCGGCGTCATCCGGCGAGAGGAAGGAGGCGATGGCGGCCTCGGCGATCATGGACTGCGATTGATCGCGGCGAGCGGCAAAATCCACCAGCGTCTTCTCGACATAGGGGTCCAGATAGATCGTCACCTTTCTTTTCTTCATACGACTGGTCATGACGCCTACAGATCCATACCGTCATTGAGGTCGAGCGAGACCTGCCGCGCGACGCCCTGCATCTGGCGAACCATGCGCCGATAGCGGACGGCGTCCTCATCGGTGTCATCCGAAGGTTCAATCTCGAACTCGTTTTTGATTGGAGCCTTCTTCTCCACCGGCTTTACGCGACTGAGTTCAGGTTGCAGCCGACGCTCGGATTCGGTGGGGTCATCGTCATCCGGGGATGCGGTGGTCGCTGCCAGCTCGTCCGGCATTGCCGGTATCGGCAGGCTGCTCCAGTCATCCGGGCCGACAGTGGCCGGGCGCTTCAGATCGGGCGGCGACAGCACCCGCTCCTTGAACCGGGCGTCCTCGTAATAGCGCACCTTCTTCGCCCGGATCGGCGGGATGCCGGCGACCATGACGATCTCGTCGGTCGGCGGCAGCTGCATGATTTCCCCCGGTGTGAGCAACTGGCGGGCGGTTTCAGAGCGGGACACCATGAGGTGCCCCAGCCAAGGTGACAGCCGGTGGCCGGCATAGTTTTTCATCGCCTTCATTTCGGTGGCGGTGCCGAGGGCGTCGCTCACCCTCTTCGCCGTTCGTTCGTCATTCGTGGCGAAGCTGACGCGCACATGGCAATTGTCGAGGATCGAATTGTTCGGCCCATAAGCCTTCTCGATCTGATTAAGGCTCTGCGCGATCAGGAAGCTTTTGAGGCCGTATCCCGCCATGAAGGCCAGCGCGCTCTCGAAGAAGTCCAGCCTGCCCAGTGCCGGAAACTCGTCAAGCATCAGCAACAGGCGATGGCGCCCGGCTTTCGCCTGCAGGTCCTCGGTCAGGCGACGGCCGATCTGGTTGAGCAGCAACCGGATCAGAGGCTTTGTGCGGTTGATGTCCGAGGGCGGCACGACAAGGTAGAGCGTGGCCGGGCGCTCGTTGCCGACAATATCACTGATCCGCCAGTCGCAACGGCGCGTTACTTCAGCGACGACCGGGTCGCGGTACAAGCCGAGAAACGACATCGCGGTAGACAGCACGCCGGAGCGTTCGTTGTCGGATTTGTTGAGGAGCTCGCGTGCGGCGCTGGCGACGACGGGGTGCGGTCCGCTCGACCCAAGATGCGCTGTCTTCATCATGGCGCGCAGCGTCGACTCCACCGGCCGCTTGGGATCGGAGAGGAAGCTGGCGACGCCGGCGAGCGTCTTTTCCGGTTCGGCATAGAGGACATGCAGGATCGCGCCGACGAGTAGGCTGTGGCTCGTCTTCTCCCAGTGATTCCGCTTGTCCAGGCTGCCTTCTGGGTCGACAAGGATGTCGGCGATGTTCTGCACGTCGCGGACTTCCCATTCGCCGCGGCGGACCTCGAGCAACGGATTATAGGCCGAGGATTTGGGGTTCGTCGGATCGAAGAGCAGCACCCGGCCATGCCGTGACCGGAAGCCGGCGGTGAGCGTCCAGTTCTCGCCCTTGATGTCATGGACAATGGCCGAGCCCGGCCAGGTCAGCAGTGAAGGCACGACAAGGCCAACGCCCTTGCCGGATCGCGTCGGAGCGAAGCACAACACATGCTCCGCTCCATCATGGCGTAAGTAGTCCCGTTCGTACCGGCCGAGCACCACGCCATCCGGACCGAGCAGGCCTGCGTCACGGATTTCCTGATCCTGCGCCCAGCGGGCCGAACCATAGGTGGCGACGTTCTTCGCCTCCCGCGCCCGCCAGACCGACATGCCGATGGCGACGGCGATCGCGATAAAGCCACCCGACGCGGCGATCATGCCGCCGGTGGCGAATATCCCCGGCGCGTAGGCATCGTAGAAATACCACCACCACATGATGGCGACCGGGAAATAGATCGGCACGCCGAGCAGCCGGAACCAAGGCTCGCCGAGCTGGGCCTGATAGCCAAGGCTCGACGCGACATATTGCGTCGCGCCCCAGGTGGTGGCGAGGACGATCACGAACACAATGAGGATCTGTCCCCATAGGATTTTTGTCGCGGACATGGGCGATCTCCTTTCTGGTTGAGGCTAGAGGCCGAGCCCGCGCTTGCGGCCGAAGTCCCAATCGACGCCGCCATCGTCACGAGCGACACCCGAGACATGGCGACCGATCTGCTTTTCGAGGGAAGGCGACCAGGGCACGAGCTGGAAGCCGAGGCCGTCGTCGATCATGGCAAAGCGGCCGGAGGCGAGCGCAAAGCGCTGGCGATAAGAACCGGCGACATACTCGCCGGAACCGGCGCGGGCGAATGGCAGGCCAGTCTCGGCCGCGAGCTTTTCCCCGAGCGCATTGACCTCCCGGTCGCGCAGCGTGTTGAGCAGGCGTCGTGCGAAGACAACGCGCCCGCCCTGGCGCTCCGCAAGGCTCTCACCGATAAGACGTTCGGCCCGCTCCTCCATCGCCTGCCGGACTTCCGAGCCGAAGCCGCCTTCCGAAAGCGCAATGGGCTCGCGGGCTATTGCCTGCCGGTCGAGCCAGGTCGCGCCGGTGGCGTTCACCTGCGCGTGGAGATCGAGATCGGAGCGGACGGCGAGCGCGACACTGCGCTGTCCTTCTCCATCGTGCCAGGCGCGTAGCTCGACGATCGAACCGGGCGGGCTGTCGCCGGCGGCGTCGAGATGCGGCAGCTTGATATGATGGGTGCGGCCGTCGACGCCATCGACCACGGAATAGGCCGTGCCTTTCAATTCGTCGTCGAGACCGCGATCGACCAGGCGGCCGATGACGGGAACGTCGAGGCTTTCTCCGGCGAGCACATAGCTGGCCGAGCCGCGCTCGATGCCGCGGTCGGTGAGCGCGCGATGCATGCGCTTGATAATGTCGCTGCGCTCGCCGAGCTCGCGCAGGACCGTCTCCGCCTCGGGCTTGATGAACCATTGCGAATGACCGACCTGACCGGCGACGCCAAGAACTTCGAGAGTCCGCAGCCGGCCAACCTTCAGCGCATGAAACTCGTCCGGTTGGCCGTCGGCGCGCGGAGCGAGATCGATAACACCAGACTTGCCGGCGTCGCGGACAAGCTGACGGTCGAGCTGCGTCCAGCGCTCGGCTTCGACCTGACGTTCGAGATTCCGGCTGATGTCGAGGTCGGTGCGCTGCCCGAGTTCCTGCGTGACGAGGTCCGCAGCGCGGGCACGCATTCCCTCCTTGATGTAGTCGCGCGAGATGACGAGGTCCTGGCCGTCGTCGGTGCGACCACGCAGGATGACATGGATGTGAGGATTGTCGGTGTTCCAGTGATCGACGGCGACCCAGTCGAGCCTGGTGCCGAGATCCTTTTGCATCTGGCCCATCAGTTCGCGCGTATAGGACTTGAGGTCGGCCATCTCGGGGGCATCCTCCGGCGAGACGATGAAGCGGAAATGATGCCGATCGTCCTCGCAGCGCTCGGCGAAGGCGCGAACGTCCATTTCGTCGCTTGACGGTCCGAACATCCGCGCTTTTTCCCCGTCGCGGGTGACGCCATCGCGGCGCAGGTAGTTGAGGTGCGCGCCGAGCGGGGCGGAGCGCGCCATGTGGCGAACGACGCGGGTCTTGATGACGACGATGCGCGAGCGCCCGGTGAGCAGGCGGTTGGCCTGGATGCTGGCGCGCTGGCCGCGCCCGAAGCGTGACCGTTTGCCAGACGAGATCTTGCCGGAGCGCGACACGCGCCCGCCGGCCTTCTGCGCGGCGGCGAGCGCCTGAGCGATGAAAGGCCGGGATTGCTGCGAACGGGTGGAGCGAATGCGCCCCGGACGAATGCGGAACTCGCGGTCATCGGCCATGACGCGCGCCCGCACCGTGCAAAAGAGATCGGAAAAACAGAAGGATGAGTGCGGAGCGCACGGTGCGCGTGAGCGCTGCACGGTGCGGAATGCGCCAAAAACATGAACAAAAACAACCACCCGACCGAAGTGCACCGTGCGCCTTTTTATCTCGCCATCGTCCGGTTGCTGCACCTGCCTCCACCCCCGGCGCTCTCCATGACACACCAGCGCACGAGAAGATGCGAATTGCCGCGCCGCCGCTCATGGCCGGTCTCCGCCAGCATTGCGGGCGACGAAAAGCCCCACCGGTTGGGAGGCAGTTAGCTTTTCGGGTCTCGCTGGGACGGGTGAGCGGGCGCTGTCCGGCGCGCGATCGGGAGACACAGGATCGACGGCCGGTGTGCCGTCGTCGCGCAGGACGAAGATCGCCGCCTCGCGCCAGTCGGTTGGCCGCGCGACCGCGAATGCGATTTTTGACGGGCGCTCGCCGTGCAGCGCGGGCGCAAGCGAAGCGACGTATGCTCGTGTTTCAGCGGGGAGCGGACGGCGGGTCGCGCGGTGCTCGTCATAGCGTGCGGGACCGGCATTGTAGGCGGCAAGCATGGCGGTCGTGTCGCCGTAGCGATCCCACATCTCGCGCAGGTACGCGGTGCCGGCGAGGATGTTGTCGCGCGGGTCGTAAGGGTTGCGGCCGAGATCATAGCGGACACGAAGCTCGGCCCAGGTATCGGGCATGACCTGCATCAATCCAATAGCGCCGGCGGACGAGATGGCACGCACATCGCCCGCGCTTTCGGCGCGCAACACGGCGCGGATCCAGCGCTCCGGAATGCCGAAGCGCTTCGAGGCTTCGGCGATATGCGCTGCATAGGGATCAGCCGAGTGTACGCCCGGCGCGGATTGCGCGATCGCCGCGCCCGATCCGCTGCCGAGCGAGAGCGCCACGACCACCACGACAACGGCATACCGGAATAGCGCCCTGTCTCCGCGGCACCGCAAGCCTGCCAGCGTGCTCGCTGCGGTCAAGGGTACGCGCAAAGCGCCGGCCGGAGGCCGCCCCTGACCTGCGCTGCGCGCGCCGGCCGTCCTGCGGCCGAGCGGGACGACGGGATGAGACGGCCTTTCCGCGAACAACGGGATGAGGATTTTGAATGCGATTGCGATGCTGGACTGCATGGTCATCAGTCCCGCCCATCGCGCGGCTTCGGGCGATTCCAGTGCAACGACCACGCGCTTTCATCGTCGTCCGCCCGGAAGAGGTTCGCACGGATTGGCTGCACGAGCGTCGGATCGTCAAGCTGCAAGGAGAGGTAGTCGCCGGCCTTCTCGCCGCTCTCCTTCCAGGCGGCTCCGACTTCGGGACCGTCTTTGTCAGCGATATGGATACGGAAGTCCGGCGCATGCTCCGCGTCGGATTTCCTCGCGGGGATGAGCACCACTTCGGCATCGATGACAAGCGTGCGGATGCGGCCGGACCAGCCGGTCTTTGTTTTCTGGAATGCGCCGATATTGGCCATGGCAATCTCCTTCGGTTGCGCGTGGATGAAAGGTGTCGGTGCGCGCCTCAACGTGTTTGGGCGCGCCAGACAAAGCGGCCGTTGCCGTCGTCGTCGGTGTAGAGGGGAATGGCGCGGCCGATGACCGCCGAGGCGGGAAGCGTGCCGAAGTAGCGGCCGTCAAGACTGTCGCGGACTTGCCCATTCATGAGGAAGAGCTGCCCTTCGGCGATTACGCGGCAGCCCTGCCAGACAGGCAGATCACGGCCCATCCGGTCGCGCTCCAGCGCCTCGCCCATCTCGATCGCGTCGACCGTGATGGTGCGGCCGGTGCGGCAGACTCGTTGTCCCGGCACGCCGAGTACACGCTTCAGCAGCGGCACGCCGCGTCCGACATAGCCGCGTTCAACCATGAAGGAGGCGAACGGCTCAGGTGGCAGCACGGCGACCAGCTCCGGCACCTCGGTCGCGTCAACCGGCTCGACGGTATAGAATCCGACGGGCGCGCTGGCGGTTGAATTCCAGATCAGCTTTATCGGCGTAGGGATTGCAGCAGCAGCGACAGCGCCCATCGCCGTGAGGCACGTCGCCATGACATAGCCGAGGCGGGTCATGACTCCGTTCTCCGGCGCATCAGGAACGCCTCGTGCCGGCCGGCGCTGTAGACACGTGGCTCATCGCCGGCCGCCAGCCGGTTATGGACATGTCGCCAGTGATCCGGCGAGACGTCGGCGGGATCGATGGCTTGCGCCTCGATGGCGTCAATGATCTGAAGCACGCGCTCGACCTTTGGCCAGCCGGCGATCTTCAACAGGATTTCGCCGCCGGGGCGTACATATGGCAGCGTCTGGAAAGGCTCGCCGCGGTCGACGGCGCGCACGATATCGATGCGTGATATGGTCGTGCCGTATCCGTTCGCGGCCCAGCGAACGAGGCAGAAGATCGTTTCGGGCGAGAAACCGACAAGCCTGCGGCGACTGTCGAGCTTCTGCTCGTAGCTTTCGTGACCGAACCTGACCCAGTTCTCAATCCGCTTCTCGATCCAGGTGAGTTCGACAAGGGTGAGGAATGCCGGAAGATCGTCCGATAGCGCGTTCCCGCATATACGGGTTGTTGTACTGCCAGTCATGGTGTGTCACCCCCTTGCGTGCCGGGAAATTCGCGTTCGAGCAGCTCGCGCAGCATGTCGGAAGCGGTCACGCCGCCCCGGAAGGCGGCGATCTTGATGCGGCCGCGCAGCTCGGGCGTGATGTCGATGGTCAGACGCGCAGTGAATGCAGCGGTCTCGCTGCTGCGGACAGCTGATGTCTCACCGGCCTTGATCCAGCCTTCAGCGTCGCCCGGCCGGGAGGCGAACCCGCGCTTTTCCGTACGCGCCGTCATGACGCGGTCCTCCCGACGCCGAGCCTTGCTATCTCGGCCGCCAGCGCCAAAATCTCGCGCGCTGCCGGACCGTCGGCGGCGATCTCGCAGGCGAGCCGGCCGGTCTGCGCCGCGTCGGCGAAAACGACACGCTGGCCGATCGTGGTGGCGAGCACAGGCGGATCATGGTCGGCCAGCGTCTCGGCCGTATCGCGGGCGATGATCGTGCGAGCGGCGCAGCGGTTGAGAACGAAGCGGGCGGCAAGCTGCGGCCGGTAGATGCGCGCCTCCGCCAAGAGGGTCAGCATCTCGGCCGAGGCCCAGCCGTCGAACGGCGACGGCTGCACCGGCATGAGCACGAGGTCCGCGGCAAGCAGCGCGGATCGCATGAGGCCGGCGACCCGTGGCGGCCCGTCGATGATAACGTGATCGGAATCTCGAGCGAGTTCCGGCGCCTCGCGATGCAGCGTGTCACGAGCCAAACCGACAACGCCGAAGGCGCGCGGGAGGCCTTCGCGGCCGCGCTCCTGCGACCAGTCGAGCGCAGAGCCCTGCGGGTCGGCGTCGATCAGCGTGACGCGCAGCCCGTGCCGTGCCCATTCGCCGGCGAGATGGAGGGCAAGCGTCGTCTTTCCGGCACCGCCCTTCTGGTTGAGAATGGCGACGATCATGAGGCGCCTCCCGACTTGCGGGATCGTGGCGGCTTTACGGGACGCGAAGCATCGTCTGCCGTAAAGGAGGATTTACGGAAAGTCGTAGCCGGCTCGTGTCCGGTTTTCGTCTTTGCGGAGCCGATATCGAGAGTTCTGGCAGCGCCGCGGATGAGTTTTTCCACATCGCGCGCGCCCCCTTCAAGGTTAGATTCACTGTTAGACTCTAAGTTAAGGCCCGGATTCGTCGTTTCAGACCAGAGACTTAACTGCGGTTCGTGCGTGCGAAGTCCCGATACCGTCTGCGTGCAAAATCCCGATAGCCCTGCGTGCGAAGTCCCGAGTGTTTCCACAGGTTTATCCACAGGGCCTGTGGGGAACTCTGCGGGCAGGATTCGGAGCAGCTCGCGGCGGCCCTCGCGCTCGATCCGCAGCCGGTAGCCGGGCAGCGGCTGGCGCAGAACGATGCGGCGGAGCTGGAGCGCGAAATCGGAGACGCGGACCAGGCTGCCCGATTTTTCATGAAGATGCGGGACATCGAACAGCCACCCGCCTGGCTGGCGACCCGCATGCTTGCGGGCGACGCGGTACAGCCAGCGCTCTATCCCACCAGTCAGCCGGAAGTAAGCCGGATCGATTGTGAGAACCAGCGATCGGTCGATGACGCCGCGATAAAACCAGTCTGGCAGGACGAACTCCATGCCCTCGACGCGGCCGTCGGCGCGGGTGAGTTCCTCCCACTCGTTGATCCACGAGAACTGGTGTCGCCGCCAGTTCTCGCCGTGTCGGATATTGGTGCGGATGACGGTGGACTGGAGCCTGGTGAGAGCGCCTTTCAGGAGCCTGTAGTCGCGCGCGCCGGTCTCGCGGCCGATCGCGGTGAGAAGTTGATAGGGCGTGAAGCGCAGGAAACGCGAGGTTCGAAGGCCCAGGTTCTCGGCCTCCACGATCTGGCTTGCGGCCCAGATCAGGACATCGGCGTCCCAGATCGTCGCCATGCCGTGCTCCTGAACGGCGAGGACCTCGACGCGAACGTCTCCCGCTTGGTAGAGGATCGGAACGATGCGCTTGGATTTTGCGAGCGAGAAGAACGGACGTTCCATCAGATCGCGCTGGTCGCGCGGCTTTGCATCGCCGGTCGCCACGACGAACGGATCGAGCGTGTTACGCTCGCTGGAGGTGATGAGGCGGCGGCGCTGCATGCCGTGTCCGCCTCAGCGATGGCGCGCCGCGCCGCCATAGGCGAGCGAAGGAACAGATGCCTGACGCTTGGCGGGCAGCACAGAGCCGCGTGGATCGGAAGTCGAGGTGACGGAGCCGCGTTCGGTCCAGGCCTGAAGATCGTCAATGGCGTAGACGACGCGGCCGCCGAGCTTGCGATAGGCTGGCCCAGTCCCGTAGGTGCGATGCTTTTCGAGGGTACGGGCAGAAAGGCTCAGGAACTCGGCCGCTTCCTTGGTGCGCAGGAAGCGCGGCGGGACGGTGGGATGAACAGGTCGCATGGATCGGGCCTCCGTGGTGTTGCATGCGGTCGCTGGTGGGCAGCGGCGGATGACGATCACGGTGGCGAAGATCGCAGGCGTAGAGGGAGGGGGAACTTAGGGTGCGCTAATTCTCACCCCTGCGGGGTCATGTCAGGACCGGCGGCGATGGCGCAGCAGCGTGCGATAGCCGCCGGCGATCATCGCCATCCCATCCTTCACCAAGGCTGTCGTGGCATCGCGGAGCGCGGAGGTTTTCCAGTGTTCGGAGGCGACGCGGTCGACGCCGAAGATGACGCCGGCGATGTCGCGATAGGTGGCGCCGTCCATGCGTCCGTCGGTGGCTTGCAGCATGAACCGGTGACGACGTTTTTGCTGCGGCGTCAGTCGGCGGTCGTCAGGGACTGTGCGCCCCAGAAGGGCGCGCAGTAGGCGCTCAATCGCCTCTGTGCGGTCGAAACCGTCTGGATCGAGCGGCACGAGCGCCGCGAGAGGGGTTTCAGGCGGCACGCCGGCAAGTTGGACGATCCGGATCGCTTGGCCGCCAGTTTTG
The DNA here is from genome assembly GCF_037039395.1 of Agrobacterium vitis. Taxonomy (NCBI): domain Bacteria; kingdom Pseudomonadati; phylum Pseudomonadota; class Alphaproteobacteria; order Hyphomicrobiales; family Rhizobiaceae; genus Gillisella; species Gillisella vitis. The sequence continues at coordinate 495,334 of NZ_CP146241.1, forward strand.
AACAGGAAATGCCTGCCGTCCTCGTCCTCGTGCGCGCGCGCGGCTGGTTCGCGCAGCTCGGAATAGAAATTGTCGACCGTCGGCAGAAGGGCGGGCATCTGTGCGAGCAGCACGGCGCTGGTGTCCGCCTCCGCCGACCAGACCACGGGACCCTCTCCAGCACTCAGCGACGGCGGGACGAAAAAACTGCAGGCCCCACTTCAGACGCAGTTCCTGTTTCAGGGAGGGGCTGTCAGCCCGGGCATAGTCGTTCTGATAGTCGGTATTGCGCCTGAGCCATTCCCAGGCGAGGTCGGGAGAGTCGAGGGCGTCCAGGTAGTCGTAAGTCTCCGAGGACCGCCAGCGCGATATGTTAGGCTTCATCCTTTTTCCTCGTGCCACAACGTGGGGGCGCAAACGTTCCCGAAACTTGATGATTTGGGAAGAGTTTAAGAATGCATCAAGCGATGCCAGCGGCGCAACGCTGCATTATCAGCGGCCTTCGCGAAGGATCTGGCGATAGCCGTGCTCGGTCATCCAGCGGGCACGGGCAAGATGGCTGTCGTGAATGCGCCGGGCACGTTCCGGCTCGGCGTCGGGATCGATCCCGAAAATGACGGCAACCGCTTCGCGCCAGTCAGCGCCATCAGTCGCGGCGTCGAGCACGCGCATATACACCTTCATGTGCGACCGATCGTAGTCCGTGAGTACGGCGCTGTTCGGCGGCTCATCAAGGAAACCCGGCTCTGTCATTCATCCTCCCAAACGGGAAATCTATATCTTTGAATGGGCAGTATGGGAACGTCCATCATTGTCGAGCAGACGGATGCAAGAATGATGACATCGTTGTCGAACGACATCTGTATCGGCGACGCGGAGTAGCCCGATAACGACGAAACACGCCAATATTCACAGGCGCTTTCCGCTATCTGGTGCATTGCCCTTATCCATGATCATCACGCCTTCTCCCTTGTCGATGGTCAGGAAGACGATGCCGTTGCGCTCAAGGGCACGCCGCACTTGGTCGCGGGTCGATTCATAGACGCGCAACCCGTTCTCGGATTCGAGACGTCTGAGTGCGGTTAGCGATACCTGGGCCGTGTCGGCAAGCGTCTCCTGTTTCCAGCCAAGCAACGCTCGTGCGGCCCGTGACTGACGGGCGGTGATCATGAACGCGATCACCGCCACAGGTCGCGGCGCAGAAGCCAGAACTACGATGATAATAATCGCTTTTTGCACGAATGCCACCCATAATCGTCTTTTCTTGGTGCTTCGACTATGTGTCTGACACAGGTGATTCGGCTGCCGGAAGCGCCGCAGTCGCGACAATGACGGTGCTCGTATCGCGAGCCGGGCAAGGCCCGGCGAGCGGCGATCGCACCGAGGAGACGCGGCCGCACCGCCGATCAGGACCACGGATCGGTGGCAATCCGTCCAATCGGAAAGCCTGAACAGCGTAAATCCGTAGAGCCGGCTTTCCGGCTCTACGGATTGCGGTCAACGCGTCTTAAGGCGTTGCATACCCTCGGCCAACGTCCAGAGCGCGCGGTTGAGGGTGACATTCTGATCGATACCGTTGACGGCGCGGGTCTGGCTGCGGCGGATGCGGCCTCCGGCATTGCGCCTGCTCCCGTGCAAACCGCCCTTTATCATGTTTTCCTGAATAACGTTGTAGGTGGTCCAGAGGCTTTGCCCGCTATCCTCACGGCGGCGCGGGATCAAAATCTGGTCGGGTCGGATAGGTCTTTCTTCCTCACCGTAGCGGGCGAAAAGGCTCGCGTCGGCAAGAACGCGCTGTTCTTCCTCCGACAACCGGGTTTCCTTCATGGTCTCGCTGGCGTCGATGAGGCGCGGGAAATCCTCCGCCACGGTATAAACGCCCTCGATGATATCATGCTGGATATTCCCCTTGTGTGGGACGCGGACTTCCTCGAAGCGCTCGCCCGCAACCAGACTGTTGGTGCAGACGAAACGCAACATCCCGGCGAACATCTGGTAGCTGCTGGTGCCATCATGGCTGTTGACGATGATGACTTCCGCCGCCTCCGGCTTGCCGATACCGTCATCCCTGCGCAGGCGCAGCATGTGTTTGGCGTGTCCCATGCGATCCCCATCGCGCGGAACCGCCTGCACGGCAAAGAACGGAAGCCATCCTTCCCGGCGCAGCCCCTCCACGATGTCGATGGTGGGCACGTAAACATAACGCTGCGAACGACTGTCGTGCGCCTCGCGGGCGAAGATGGATGGGACGTGCCGATAAAGCGCCTCGTTGTCGAGCGCTTCGCGACCGCTGATCTGGTGGCTGTTGCGGCCGAAGCGTGTGGCGAGATGATAGTTCATGGTCCTTGCTCCTTTCCCGTTGATGCCGAAGGCATGTCCCCCGACATGCCTTCCGGAGGCGCGCGAGCGCGCGGGGATGGGAGGGGGCAAATGCCGGCGAGCATGGCCGGCCTGCCAGCGTGAGCGGGACGGAATGGAGACGACCGGAAGGATGAGGATCGTCGGCCGTGCTGCGAACCGGCGGGCCTGCCACTGCGCAGGCGGCGTTTGAGGGGAGAAAGGGGAAAAGTTTCCCTTGGCTTCCCCCTTGATCGGCAAGGCACGGGCCGCAGCTGACCGCGACAAGGTGCGCGCAGCGCTCCGTATTCCCTGATGGCGACGGGCATGAGCATGGCAAAGCCCCGCTGTCGCGGGGCTCGACCGATGGCCTGTTCAGTTGGCGGCGCGGCGGCGTGACCAGATGAGCGCCAGTTCCTCGGTCTCCGTTTCGACCAGGCTCGCATAGATCGGAGCGGCGAAGCTCGGGTCGTCCAGCTTGACCGAGAGGTAGGAGTTGCCCTTGTCGGACTGCCTCTTCCATGCCGCTCCGAATTCCGTGGTTCCCACGAGCACGCGAAAGTCGGGGCCGTTTTCGGTTTCGCCCTCGACGGGCAAGAACTTCACCGACTTGACGTTGAGGTTGAGAGTTTTCACGGCGCCGGTAAAGCCGTTTTCGGCGCGGGTGAAAGTGCCGATCGTAGCCATCATGATTTTCCTTCTGCTGATCGGATCGCGCCCATCGCGATCTCGATGGCGGTCGAAAGACCGGGGACGATCGGCCCGCACCCCTCCGGGGCCGGAACAACGTGAAGGGCGGCCGGCGACGGCTTTTTGATGATGTGGACACCCCCACCACTACCGCCGAGAATATCGGCAGGGACCAATCAAACGTTGGAAAGGAAACGGGATGTCCAGGCTGACAATCGGAATCGACCTTGCAAAGAATGTCTTCCAGGTTCACGGCATTGATGACAGCAGTCGTGTCGTGATCGCTCAGAAACTCCGGCGCACACACCTTCTTGCATTCTTTGCCAAGCTGGAGCCGAGTCTGATCGGCATGGAGGCGTGCGGCTCCGCGCATCACTGGGCTCGCGAACTGACAGGCATGGGCCATGAGGTCAAGCTGATGGCGCCGGCTTATGTGAAGCCGTACGTGAAGCGGGGGAAGAACGACATGGTGGATGCCGAGGCGATCTGCGAGGCTGTGACCCGGCCGACCATGCGGTTCGTTCCAATCAAAACCGCGTCGCAGCAGTCGATCCTGATGGTGCACAAGTCGCGTGCTCTCCTCATCCGGCAGAGGACCATGCTGGTGAACGCCTTACGAGGCCATCTCACCGAGATCGGCATCGTGGCGCCGGTCGGGATCGAAAGAACGGCAGAGCTCGTCGAGCGGGTGCTCGCACACGAGCCGACAGAGCTGGACGTTCCGCCGCTCGTGACTGACATTGTCGTATCCTTGGCCAGGCAAATCGACTCCCTGACCGCCGAGGTCAGGACACTTGAAGCCAAGATACGCGAATGGCAACGAACGAGCGAAGCAGGCCGCAGGCTTGCGACGATCCCGGGCGTCGGCGTCATCACTGCCACAGCACTGGCGGCGACGGTGCCTGATGCGTCAGTCTTCAGGTCGGGGCGAGAATTTGCCGCATGGCTCGGGCTGACGCCACGATCGAATTCGTCTGGAGGAAAAGAGCGCCTCGGCAGGATCACGAAGGCCGGGAACCGATATCTGCGAACGCTGCTGATCGTCGGCGCGACAGCCGTCCTCAGGCATGTCAGGCATAAGATGCACGGGCCGCTCATCGAGTGGGTCAGGAAATTGTTGTTAACGAAGCCCCCGCGCCTGACGACCGTGGCGCTGGCGAACAAGATGGCGCGGATCGCATGGGCCGTGATGACTCGGCAGACGGTATACACAAACGCCATCGCATAGAAACCGACGCACCAGCGTCACCGAGTTCGGAGGGCCTGCCAGACGATCGTGATGAATACCGGTTCCGCCGGGGATCAGGACAACCCGTTCGCGAGACTGCATCTGCAGAATGCGCTTTTTTGATTGGGACCATGATCCGCGGATTTCATCAAGGCCCGCGGCCGTTCGGCCGATCATCAGAGAGGCCGGACATATGCGAGCAGCCAGCCGGGTTCAAAAAGATCAGAAGAAAGGCTTGACCGAGGGGGTGTCCACATATGGTCTCGCGAGGCCAGTGGATGATCGGCGCGCATAACGCAAACGGCAGCGAAGGGCGGCAGCTTGATCAGGTTCACCGATTGGCTTTCTGCTCTCCATTGGACCAGTCCCACGTCCACTTTGAATGTGCTGATTAACCGCAGTGTCGTGCTAGATTTTCCTACCTCTAGCGCGAAAGACACGTTCGGGCGGTCCCGAAGAAAATCGCTGACAATATTATTCAATAGTCCAAAGGACAGTCCCGACATCGCAGCCAGCGATATCCGACCAATTCCCGAGTTCCGGATCCCTAACGCCGCATCGCCGATGTTTTCGAGTCCGATATGCCAGTGTTCCACATGCTCGAGGAACAGCCTTGCTTCAGCAGTCGGAATTATCCTGTTATTCAACCGCTCGAATAGACGGAAGCCAAGCGTTTTTTCGAGATCAAAGATCAGCCGGCTGACTGCTGGCTGTGTTATACCTATGGTCTTCGCTGCCGCGGACATGCCACCTGCCTCGATAACTGCAAGGAACGCATTGAGTTGCTTTGGTTGAAGCTGCATGTCCTTAAAGATCCTATCTCGTTCCAAAAGTCCATAATGCTGGCGCCACATGATACCCAAGTGAGATTCTTGGATTGCCACTTAGCGTAAACCACCCGACCGTCAATTCAAATTCTCTCCTCAACTGCGCCCATAACATTTAAACATGGCGACATAGTTCCATGTAGCCTTGAGAAGTTTCCATTTCGGAAGAGAATGTTTTTTAGACATGACTGGGCAGTGCACAAAAATGTTGCGTTGCAGCGCCGGAGTCTTCCGACCGCCCGGATGTTATTGCAGGGCCAATAAATATCGTAAGGAAACAAATTCGTGAGAGAGAGATTGAATTCGGCACCGAGTGAGATGATTAAGAAACACTTGATCGATCCTCGCCTGCTCGGCAACCTACAGCCTGATTTCGTTCAAATGTCGAGGATCAACAAGGCGCATGTGGTTATGCTGGTGGAGACCGGCGTTCTCTCGCCCTCGGAGGGATCAACGCTACTAGGGGGCATCGCCTGGCTAGATCGGCAGGGAGTCGATGCCATTGAGCTAGATGCGGAGCGTGAAGATCTATACTTTAACTTAGAACATGCACTAATCGGCAAAATTGGCGGAGAAATTGGCGGTCGACTCCACACTGCGCGCAGCCGCAACGATCTCTATGCCACCATACAGCGTATGAAGGTACGCGGTTACAGCATTGCGATGTCAAACCTCTTGCTCGACGCGATCACCGACGTAGTCGCGCTGGCTGAACGCGAGATCGATACTGTGATGACTGGCTATACTCATCTCCAGCCTGGCCAGCCGATAACTGCCGGCCATTATCTCTCGGCCATTTCCCAAGGACTGCTGCGTGATGCGCAGAGGATAATTGATGGTTATGCACGCATTAACCTGTCGCCGCTCGGAGCCTGCGCGTTGGCGACAACGACCTACCCTATCGACCGCGATCGCACGGCAGCCTTGCTGGGTTTTGATGGACTGGTGGAGAACTCGCTTGATGCAGTCGCGTCTCGTGACTACGTGCCGGAACTGCTTTTCGGTTTTTCGATGGCTGCAACGACCATCAGCCGATTCAGCGCTGACCTGCATATATGGTATACGCCTGAGTTCGGTTTTATCGGAATTGATGATGCGATCGCTGGCACGAGCAGCATCATGCCGCAGAAAAAGAACCCTAGTCCGATCGAACATTTGAAAGCGAAGGCCAGCCATCTCTACGGTGCGCTTGCCGGCTCGCTAGCAGCTCAACGTGGTGCAGCTTATAGCCATGGAAGAGAGGTCGGAAGCGAAAGTACGGCAGGGCTTGGCGACGCAATAAAGCAAACAGAAGCGATTTTTGAGCTGACCAGCGCGGTTGTGCGCGGACTACAGTTCCGCCGCGCTACGCTTCTGGAAAAGACCTCGGCCAACTACTCAACTTTGACCGAACTTGCAGATTCGTATGTAACCAAGCATGGGCTTTCCTTCCGTGCTGCACATCAAATCACTGGCCTACTCGTGCGCGAATGCCATGAACGCGGCTTACGTGGCACTGCTGACATCACGCCGGAACTGGTCAACGGCATCGCATCTGAGGTGCTAGGCCACGCCCTCGATATATCCGAAGATGACCTAAGGGAAGCCCTCGACCCTGCAAGAAGTGTGGCACGTCGGCGTGTCAAGGGTGGGCCTGCCCGTGATTGCGTTGCATCCATGCTAGAGAACCAGAAGGCCCACATCTCCGACTTACGCAAGCTCTTGGGAGAGCGCCAAAATAAGCTGGACCAGGCTGACGAAAACCTCGAGCACGCCATCCGGATCAACCCAATGAAGCATGTCGCATGACAGTAAGAACTGTCCATGCATCCCCGAGAGAGGTCCAGCACTATGGTAAGTTATATTTTTCGGCGCCTTGTCATGCTCGCCCCCATGTTGCTGGGAGTCTCGGTGGCCGTATTCCTTGTACTTCACCTAATTCCTGGCGACCCTGCCCGGATGGCAGCTGGGCCAGACGCAACTGAAGCCGATGTGCAGCAGATACGGATCAATTACGGGTTAGATAAATCTCTAACGCATCAATATGGGATCTATCTGACCAAACTGCTTCAGGGGGACTTAGGTGAATCGTTTCAAACTCTTGGTCCCGTAACAGAAGGCATTGCTAGAACGTTCCCTGCGACGCTCGAGTTGACCATTGCCGGTATGCTGATTGCAGTTCTAGTCGGGGTGCCACTCGGTATCTATTCCGCCCTCAATCCTTCTGGCCCGGCCGATCGACTTGTTACGGGGATAGCAGTGCTGGGGATATCCATGCCCGGGTTTTTCCTCGGCCTTATGCTTATGCTGGTCTTTGCTTCCATGCTCGGCTGGCTTCCGCCGACCGGCCGCGGGACTTAGGCCCACCTTGTGCTACCAAGCCTGACACTCGGCTTGCCCTATGTAGCCACTTTCGCACGGTTGACTCGCTCCAGCATGCTCGAGGTGCTGACAGAGGACTTTATCCGAACCGCCCGCGCCAAGGGACTTTCATGGTGGAAAGTAACTTATCGCCATGCACTGCGTAACGCATCCATTCCAATCGTCACCGTACTTGGCTTGGATTTTAGCCGGCTTCTAGGCGGAGCGGCAATCGTTGAAACGGTTTTCGCCTGGCCAGGCATGGGTCGCTACATGGTCGAAGCGATCATGGTTCGGGACATATATGTCATCCAGGGGACAATTCTCGTCTTCGCCGCCGCCGTCGTCATCATCAACCTATTTGTGGACGTGATCTATGGCATTCTCGACCCCCGCATCTCCTATGCATAAGCACAAAAACCCCCAAGGTTTGTTCGGATATCTGATCGGACGGAAAAATTACATCGCTATCGCAGCGATTGCGGTGGCTACAGTGTTTGTGCTCGCTGCCCTTTGCGCTCCCTGGCTATACGATTGGGAAACGACAACCCGGGTTTCACTTAGTACCGCGCTTCTTTCACCGAATTCAACATATCTGCTCGGGACAGACGAGGTTGGTCGAGACATGCTGGCACGCGTGGTCTGGGGCGCGCGGATCACACTCGTAGTCGCCTTGGTCAGCGTTGCAATCGCGATGGTGATCGGCGTTGTGATCGGGCTGCTGTGCGGCTACTACGAGAATCGGTTTACAAGCCTCATCATGCGGTTCATCGATGGGATGATCGCATTTCCCCGCACGCTACTTGCCATTATCATCGTAACGATTTTCGGACCCGGTATACTCAGCTTAACGCTTGCAATAGGTATATCAACGATACCTGCCAATGTCCGGCTCTTCAGAGGACCAGTGCTGGCGCTGAAGCGTCGCCAGTTTACGACGGCGGCAAGATCGCTTGGAGCAAGGGATTCCAGTATCCTTTTCTTCCACATTCTTCCAAACACTATGTCCCTGATCATAATTCAAAGCACGCTGTCTCTCGCGGAAGCAATCCTCATCGGCTCGGGTCTAAGTTTTCTCGGACTTGGCCCTCAGCCGCCGACGCCAGAATGGGGAGCGATGATCGCTTCGTCGCGCGCCCAGTTCACAAGCCATCCGCACGTGATCTTGGCACCTGGCTTCGCTTTATTTCTAGTGATTCTAAGCTTCAATATCATCGGAGATGCCTTACGGGACTACATCGACCCCCGTTCACGCAAAGCGCTCTAATTTCACACTTACCTACACACCAAACAACTCATCAAACAAATAAGGGGAACCAATGCCAAGTATCTTCACTTTGACACAGCGCTGCTGCCTGACTGTCAGCATTGCGCTATTCAGCACGACAACGATCACCGCTACAGCCCGGGCGGAATTTGATCTACGCGTAGTCCAGGGATCGGACGTTGATACGCTCGACCCTGCCGTGGCGCGCAACAGACCCTCGCAGGTCGTTTACGGTCACATCTTTAACAAGCTGGTGCGGTGGAAGGACACGAAACTCAGCGAGATCGTGCCAGATCTAGCAGAATCCTGGAGCAAATCCGCTGATGGCCTAAAGTGGACCTTCAAGCTGCGAAAAGGTGTTACGTTTCAGGATGATACTTCATTCAATGCGGAAGCGGTGAAGTTTAATCTCGACCGCATCAACGATCCTGCCCTGGGTTCACCCAACCGCTCCCTATTTGAGGACATTGCCAAAGTTACTGTCATTGATGACTCCACTGTCGAAATAACCACAAAGAAACCGTCGCCGACGTTGCTAGAGGTACTTGCGGAGCCCTATTCATCGATCAGCAGTCCGGTTGCTGTACAGAAGAATGGTCGCGCCTATTCGCGGAACCCAGTAGGTACCGGGCCGTATAGCCTCGCGGAGTGGATCCCGGGACAAAAAGTCGTCCTGAAACGCAACCCCAATTATTTCGATGCGGCTGGAAAGGCTGATACCATAACCTTCCGCCCTGTGCCCGAAGGCAGCGCTCGCGTCATTGAGCTTGAAACGGGAAATGCCGACATCGCTCTCAGTCTCGCTCCCGATCCGCCGACGAAATCAAGCAGCATAAAGCAACGGATCTTGTGGTCGAGCCGAGTTCTTTTCAGATCTCGTTCGATCTCAACGCTACCAAGCCGCCTTTCAATGATCCGCGCGTCAGGCAGGCTGTAAACTACGCCATCAACCGTGACGCACTAATCAAGACAATCCTCCAAGGATACGGCAAATCACCGGAAGGTATCTTCCCCGAAGGGGTCCAGGGACGCGCCAAACAGAACGCCTATTCCTACGATATTGAGAAAGCTCGCAAGCTGGTAGCGGAAGTCTATCCCAGCGGCTTCAAGGACAAAATCGTCATCTGGACTCCTGCTGGCCGGTACATGAAGGACAAGACGGTTGCCGAAGTCGTTCAGGGCAGCCTGAACGACTTGGGCTTTGAGACCGAGTTCAAGGTTTGGGAATGGGCAAGCTACCAAAAGACACTTTATCGCCCGGAACCTGGCAAGGGTACGGGAAAGGGTAGTGACGATGCAAATCTGTGGATGCTGGGCACCAGTATCACTAACGCAGACTGGCGTTTGCGCCGAAAACTTTCAAGTAAGAGCGACTCGAATCTGTCGGGTTATAATAATCCTGTAGTTGATGCGCTTCTTGACAAGGCATCCCGCGATCTCGAATACGCCTCACGCATGAAAACCTACGGTGACATCCAGAACATTGTCTGGAACGAGAACCCGTCTGCTCTCGTGCTTTTTGACCAAGTTCAACTCATCGGCGTCGCTAAGGGCCTCAAGGGTCTTCAGGTCTACAGTGATGAGGCCGTTAGGTTCGATCAGGTTACGAAGCCGTAGAGCTTGGCAACGACCCGGCAATGACAAGGTCCTGGTGGATTGGTGCAGCTCCTCCAGGCCTCACCAAAGCAGAGTGGCAAGCATGTGTTTCTAACTGGCGTCGGGGCGGATTTGGTTCCGATGTCCTATATTGCGAATTGGAAAAACGATGAACATGGCATATTCCAAGCCCAAAGCAGCGTTGCTGGATATCAAGGATCTTCGCATTAATTTTCGTACGCCTGACAGCACTATTGCTGCCGTGAGAGGCGTTACCCTTCATCTGGAGAGGGAAGAAACTCTGGCTCTCGTTGGTGAATCTGGATCAGGTAAATCGATTACGGCGCTCTCCATCTTGCAGCTGCTCCCTTATGCCGTCTCGAATGAGCAGGCCGGAAGCATCTGTTTTGCCGGTCGGGAGTTGATGAACGCTACTGAGAAAGATCTGGAGATGATCCGTGGCAACAGAATCGCAATGATCTTCCAGGAACCCATGACCTCTCTCAATCCACTTCAGACGGTGGAGAAGCAAATTGCTGAGGTGCTAGCGCTACACAAAAACATTCGCGGGGAAAAGGCCCGCGAACGCATCATTGAACTGCTGAAGCTGGTGCGCCTGCCTACGCCGGAAAGACGTATGAACGCGTATCCTCACGAGCTGTCTGGCGGCCAGCGGCAGCGTATCATGATCGCAATGGCGCTTGCGAACGAGCCGGATCTTCTAATCGCTGATGAGCCGACGACCACTCTCGATGTGACGGTCCAGGCGCAAATCTTGGAGCTACTCGCTAGTCTACAGAAACGATTTGGCATGGCGATGCTTCTAATCACCCACGATCTCGGTGTCGTTCGAAAGGTGGCGGACCGCGTCTGTGTAATGAATAAAGGGGAGATCGTTGAAGCCGGCACGACTGCCGAGATCTTCATGCGCCCACAACATGCCTACACCCGCCAGCTCCTGGATTCCGAACCAAAGGGTCAACCCGTTTTCGCCGCTGCTGATGCTCCTGTCATCCTCGAAGCACGAGACCTGAAGGTTTGGTTCAATATCAGGGCAGGATTCTTCAACCGCACGGTCGCCCATGTCAAAGCGGTGGATGGCATTGATCTGAAAGTTAGGCAGGGACAAACTGTGGGCGTTGTCGGGGAGAGTGGCTCTGGAAAGTCAACTCTCGGCAACGCTATTCTAAGGCTCATCGATTGCCAAGGCTCGATGAGCTATAAGGGCAAGGATCTCCTTGCCCTCGGCAAAGAAGAATTGCGCGCGCTACGCCGGGAAATCCAGGTGGTGTTCCAGGATCCTTACGGATCCCTTAGCCCGCGCAAATCGGTTTCAAATATTATTGGTGAAGGGTTGCGCATCCACGGCATCGGGACATCGGCAGCAGAGCGGCAGAGATTGACTGAATCGATCCTCATCGAAGTCGGGCTCGATCCAGGCGTGCAGGAGCGCTACCCGCATGAATTTTCTGGAGGTCAAAGGCAGCGCATTGCAATTGCGCGCGCTATGGTTCTAAAGCCGAAATTCGTCGTCCTCGATGAGCCGACATCTGCTCTCGATATGTCAATTCAAGCGCAAATCATCGATTTATTGCGGGATCTGCAGAGAAAACACAACCTTGCGTATTTGTTTATCAGCCATGATCTCAAAGTAGTGAAGGCCCTTTGCGAGGAAATCATCGTCATGAAATCCGGCAGAGTTGTTGAGCGCGGAAGTGCTAAAGATATTTTCGCTGCTCCCCAAGAACCGTACACGCAGGCTCTACTCAAAGCCGCTTTCGATGTCATTTCGGACCCCATTACTGAAGCAATATCGTGATTTTCTTCTAACCGATTTGCGGCGCTCGTGAGTTTTCAGAATCTTTCAATCGTATACGTCATGCAGCGCCGCCTATCATTTAGGTGTCAGGGCCTACCCGCTGGGGTTTGGTAAGCGCCTCGGGCATTAGAATCTCGGCGAGCTTCTGTGCCGGCAACAGACGATGCTCAAGTACAAGCTCGGCAATGCCTTTTCCGGAGGAAAGCGCTTCTACAGCCAAAGCAGTCGCGGCCTGGTAGCCAATATAGGAATTGAGCGCGGTTGCCAGGCCGATGGAATTCTCCACATTCGATCTTAAATGCTCGCGGTTCGCTGTGATCCCGCTGATGCAGCGACTTTCTAGTGTCAAAAAGGCCGCACGCAGATGATCAATGCTTTTGAACAAACTATACGCAATGATCGGTTCAAAGGCATTGAGCTGGAGCTGCCCACCTTCCGCTGCGAAGGTTATCGTGAGATCGTTCCCGATCACCTCAAAAGCCACTTGGTTGACGACCTCGGGTATGACGGGGTTTATCTTGCCGGGCATGATGGAAGATCCAGCTTGAACGGCCGGAAGTGTGATCTCATTAAAACCGGTTCTTGGCCCACTCGACAACAGCCGCAGGTCATTGCAAACTTTGGAGATTTTCACTGCAATCCGCTTCAAAACGCCTGAAAGGTGTACGAAGACGCCACAGTCCTGTGTTGCTTCGATAAGATTTGGCGCGGTCTTCAAGGGCAACCCGGTAATCTCGCTCAGATTCAAGCAAACAAGCCGCGCATAATCTGGATGGGAGTTTATACCTGTGCCGATGGCGGTACCGCCCATATTGATCTCGTGGAGGAGAAAGGCAGCTTCACGCAGACGATCTTGATCTTCGCCAAGCATTATAGCGTAGGAGAGAAATTCTTGACCGAGCGTCATAGGTACGGCGTCCTGAAGCTGGGTTCGGCCCATCTTTATTACATCGGAAAATTCCTCTGCCTTCCGTTCGAAGGAAAGCCGCAGTATGTCCATCGCTTCCAGGAGGCCGAGGACATTATTGAAGGCGGCGATCTTAAGGGCGGTCGGATATACGTCGTTGGTGCTCTGGCTCATGTTAACGTGTTCGTTCGGATGCAAGTTAGAGTACGAGCCTTTTTCGTAGCCCAGAATCGGACACCTCGATTTACCGGTCGCAGTTGGCAAGATGGTGCCGTGGATGTATTTCCGCGATGAACTCGCGCGGATGATCGCCCATTTTTTGTGATGATTGCCGCATCTGCGGCATGCATTTCGGCCTTCCGGCCAGCTGCGCGTTATGCGGTCCGTGGTTTTCCAGTCAGCCAGACATAGCGAAGCATGTTGTAGGTGATATTGGCCATGCCGATCTTCACCCTCGCTCGGCTGATTCCGATGGTGCGCACGAAGAGCTTCATCTTGTCCTTCTGCCGCGCAAAGACATGTTCGATGGCGGAGCGGACCTTCGAACGACGGCCGTTGGCGCGCGACATCGCCTCCGGCATGGGTTTGCCCTTTGGCTTCTTCTGATGGATGTCGGACTTTAGGCCATTGTCCTGCAACCATTCCTCGTTGGTCTTGGAGCGATAGGCCGTATCGGCCCAGACCGTCGACGCGGTATTGTCTTTGGTCACTACGTTTCGAAGCTGGGCTCCGTCATGGGCGCTCGCACTCGTCACCGTCCATCCCCGGATAAAGCCATGGGCTCGGTCGATGCCTGCATGGTTTTTGTAACCAAACATTGGAATGGCAATATCGTGCTGGCCAGTCGTCGTCGACGTCGGCGTCTCCGTTGGCCGTTTCGCCTTGGAATACTTCACTGTCCATCGCGCGTCGCGGTCCTTCTGGGCCAGCCTGGCGGGTTTATCCTTCCAGTCCTCAGGGATTTCGCCGGCCTTGATCGCGTCTTTCTCGTCCTGGCTGTTATGTTGCTTGGGAGCCTGGATGATCGTGGCGTCAACGATCTGCCCGCCTTTGGCCAGATATCCGGAACGTGAGAGATGCTTGTCGAAACGGGCAAACAGATTATCAATGGCACCTGCACGCACCAAACTCTCTCGGAACAGCCAGATCGTCTTGGCATCCGGCACCTTCTGCGAAAGGGAAAGGCCAAGGAAACGCATAAACGACAGCCGGTCCTGGATAACAAACTCTGCTTGGTCGTCGGAGAGATTATAAAGCGCTTGCAGCACCAGGATTTTAAACATCAGAACCGACGGAAATGGTGGACGTCCACCCTTCGATCCGTCGGACCGCTTCAGCGCCTTCGCTAAAGGTTTTTCAAATATCGCCCATGGAATGATGCTGTTGAGCTTCTCCAGCGGATCGCCGACGGCACTCAGCCGTTCGTAACGATCATCCAAATCCCAAAAGCCCGGTTGCCCACGCATCATCCGCTCCCAGAAAATCACACTGGCCGGATTGAATCATGAAACGCGGAAAATGGGGAGGTTTTTAGAGGTGTCCAATCTCCAAAGCTTTGTTGGCGATGACTTCATTGGCATTTATGTTACTGGAGGTTCCAGCACCTCCCTGAATTACGTCGACCAGAAAATGGCTGTCGAGCATCCCTGCGCGGACAGCACGGCAGGCGGACATAATCGCACGCGCTCGTTTTGCATCGAGAAGCCCCAGTTTCAGATTGCTAACTGCGGCGGCTTCCTTGATCGATGCAAGGGCCGCTATGAAATGCGGAAAGCTGGAAATTTTGCGACCTGTTATTGCAAAGTTTTCAATCGCTCTATGTGTATGAATGCCATAGTACGCAGCCGCCGGGACTTGACACGCTCCAAGCAGATCGTATTCAGTTCTCAGGTTTCGGGTCATTCGAAGATCCTTAAATTGACGTCAACCAAGTGGCATCAGCTCTGTCATGTCTGGCCGGCGTCGGTTGTCTCCTTAAACTGCTGGGCCGTCCAATGCTGAACTGGAACAGGTTATGCGCTATGCGCATGAAGCATAGCGAATGCTTGCGTTGCTTTCAGTGCGTAGAAAATCATCTCTCAAACCGAATGTGTGGGGTCGTTGATCAAGTGGGAGAAAGTCAATGGAGCTGAAATGGCTGGAGGATTTCTTGTGTCTGGCTCGAACTCACAGCTTCTCAAAAGCATCTGCGGAACGGAACGTGACACAATCGGCGTTCAGCCGTCGGATTCAAGGTTTGGAGCAATGGCTAGGAGTATTGTTAGTCGATCGCAGTACCTATCCAACGGCCCTCACCAACGAGGGGCTTCAGTTCCTAGAGACTGCTGAAGAAACCGTGAGGATGCTGCACGGAAGTCGATATCATCTTGGAGCAATATCACGGCCAAACAAGCAGATGGTTTCTATAGCAGCCCTTCATACATTGTCACTTGTATTTTTTCCTGCATGGTTTCGGCAAATAGAAAAAAGATCGGGCCGGTAGAAAGTCGGCTTTTGCCGGATGATTATCACAATTGCCTTCAAGCACTGGTAGAGGGTAGCTATGATTTTCTCCTAACGTACCACCATCCCTGTGTTCCGGTGCCCCTCGATCCTGATCAATATCCTTACATCATCGTCGGCAAGGACAACTTCACGGCAGTCTATAGTCCCTCACTTGGCCGCGGTGACGCCAATACATTTCCATTGCTCGGCTACGCTGCAAACTCGTTTCTTGGTCGTGTCTCTTCGTTCGCTCACGCGCAAGGTGGCGCCCCAGCGATCCGAGTCGCCCATACCAATGAAAATTCAATGGCTGACGCACTTAAGCGTATGGCCATTGAGGGACATGGACTCGCATGGCTTCCGAGGAGCCTTGCCGAAGAAGAACTTGCCACCAAAAAACTATTGTCGCTGCCGGCCGAGATACCCCTGGAAATCCGCCTGTATCGTAGTGCCCGACGGACCCGAGCAGCTGTTGAGAAGGTATGGGGATCTGCGCAGTCCGTTAGTTCTAAATAGTCTCAGAACTATGCATATCTCGAATGGGTGCTGCACACACAGCATTGGATTTTGCTCGGACCTAATCGCATCATTCTCCAATTAACGGAGAGTATAAAATGCTTGGTGTTCTTGGCGGCATGGGTCCCCTCGCGACAGTGGATTTTCTGACGAAACTTATAGAAAATACGCCCGCCTCGTGCGATCAGGATCATATCGAAACCATCGTGTCTTCGGCTACGCGTACACCTGACCGCTCTTCTGCTATCATCGGGATCGGCGAAGATCCGTATCCTCACATGAAAAAAGCTTTGGTCGGCTTGGAGCGCGGCGGCGCAGACTTTATCGCAATCCCGTGCAACACGGCTCACTACTGGCATGCCGCCTTGCAACAAGAAACTAAGCTTCCAATCCTGCATATCGTCGACGCTGTTGTGGACGAATTTGAATCCTCTGGGCGTAGCAAAGGCGTTGTTGGACTCCTTGCTACAACAGGGACGATACAAGCGGGAGTCTATCAGAAGAGACTGTCGAGCCGTGGCTATGCTTATGTAGCGCCAGACCCGCAATCGCAGTCAAATGTAATGCACGCCATACGTTTGGTTAAGGCAGGCCAGTTGGCTTACGCATCCAAAATCCTTGATGCGCAGGCCCGTTTACTAATAGATGCAGGCTGTACCGTCATTGCCATGGCATGCACGGAAATACCATTAGCACTCGCAGACATTTCGAGCGACCTTGCTCCATTTCTTGTCGATCCCACGAACGCATTAGCACGGGCATGCGTTCAAGCGGCAGGGATCGAACCGTCAGGCCCAGTGTAAATTAGGGACGTCCGTGGCCGGCTGCGATGTTTGACGCGGGGCATCCGAATGATGCCTTCCTCCACACAAAAAACCAGGGCGAAGCGATTTGATTCCCCCAACTCTCGCTGCTTAACGTCATCTGATGCCATACGATGTGTCCCCCGTTCAGAGGTGCACTAGGCGGTTCTATTTTTTTGATCTCGACCGCGCGCTTACAGTTGGAGTTCCATAAGGTATCTTATGGAACTTAATTCACGCGATAATTTGCCACGTTGATGCACCAAGGAGCGTGGGCAATTTTCAGCGACACTTTTAATGAGCGATTTCAAGCGGCGCCATTTCAGGGAAAGATTATCAGGCCGTGGCAGATCGCGCCCTTTAAGTCTCGTTTCCTGGCAGAAAGCC
Source organism: Agrobacterium vitis (assembly GCF_037039395.1). Taxonomy (NCBI): domain Bacteria; kingdom Pseudomonadati; phylum Pseudomonadota; class Alphaproteobacteria; order Hyphomicrobiales; family Rhizobiaceae; genus Gillisella; species Gillisella vitis. Next base: position 512,514 of record NZ_CP146241.1, read on the forward strand.
AGCCGTGCGAAAGGATGTCTTCTTTCTTGGCAATCGATCTCATGGGATGGTCAGACGATCACGACATAGTGCACGGCAAACTGAGGCGAGAACCCGCAGAGTCATTTTCAATGAACCGTCGCAGGACATCACTCCAAACACCCTCAAGCCCAGGCCTTTAGCGCAGGAAGTGCTCCCTCCAAGGTGCGGTCCACCGCATAAATTTCAACGGCATATGGTCGCCTTTACGGGGGCTTTCAGGTTCGGGATTGCTGGAACCATCCCCCGTCCGTGACGTTCTTTGGTTTTTAAAGGAGCGACATATGACAGCAGTCACGCCTGTCCGTTATTCCCCGGACCTCGAAATTGTCAAACCGGGAGAACAGGAGACCGTCTCCGCTCTCATCAACCAATTCGACATCATCCTCGAAAAGACCGCCGAAGACTACGGCCATGCCGTGCGCTCCGTGCATGCCAAGGCACATGGAATTCTTGAAGGCACGATGATCGTCAAGGATGGCTTGCCGCCCGAACTCGCCCAGGGCCTGTTTGCCAAAGCCGGTGAATATCCGGTCTATATGCGTCTCTCAACAAACGCTGGCGATATCCTGCCCGACGCTGTCGCTCTTCCGCGTGGTTTGGCCATCAAGGTCGTCGGGGTCGAGGGCCTCCGTTTGCCGGACGCAAACGGCGATACGCAGGACTTTGTGATGGTGAATGGTCCGGTCTTCCAGGCACCCAATCCCGAGAAATTTCTCTCCAGCCTCAAGCTACTTGCCCGGACGACGGACAAAATGGAAGGTACCAAGACTGTGTTGTCGAGCGTGCTTCAAACCGTCAACAAAGGTCTCGAGGCTGTCGGCGTTTCCAGCCCGGCTATTCAGTCTCTCGGCGGCGCGCCGAATGTCGATCCGCTTGGAGAGACATATTTCAGCGTCACCCCATTCCGCTACGGTGACTATGTCGCCAAGTTTCGACTGAAACCTGTCTCACCCGATTTGACGAAGCGGACCGGAACGGAAATCGATGTCAGCGTTCGCGACGATGCGATCCGTGAGACCGTGCAGGCGGAGATGCAGGACACCCATGGGGAATGGGAATTCCAGGTGCAACTCTGTCGTGACGTCGAAATGCAGCCGATCGAAGACCCGACTGTGGAGTGGATGGAAGAGGAAGCGCCGTTCGTGACCGTCGCCACTGTGACCTCCAAACCGCAAGACAGCTGGAGCGATACGAAGGTGCAGAAGGTCGATGAAGAGATGCGGTTTAGCGTCTGGACTGGCCTTGCGGATCATCAGCCTCTCGGCGGCATCAACCGCGTCCGCAAGGACACCTATCAGCACTCGGCAGAGTTCAGGGCAAAGTTCAATGGTTGTCCGTTCCATGAGCCGCGCCAGTAGCCAGCTGTCGATCCCGATCCATTTGGAGGCATGTCTGTTTTAAAGCCGCCTCTTCTCCTAACCTCACATTAAAAGAAAGGCCCGTCATGGCCGACCCTATCAAAAACCCGGAAGCCGAAGGTCCCGCTGGTGGCTGGGGATCGGTAAAGTCGATCGCCCGTATGCTGGGCGACAACAAACCCTCCCCCGCGATCCTTGAAACACTTTTCCGCCAGAATAAGCCAGCCGGGCTTATGTGCGTTTCCTGCGCGTGGCCAAAACCTGCAAACTACCATCCCTTCGAGTTCTGCGAAAACGGTGCCAAGGCAACGATCTCGGATTTGACCAGCGCGTGCTGTACGCCTGATTTCTGGAACAGTCACACCGTTGCCGAGCTCAGGAACTGGAAAGACTATGACCTCGAACAGACCGGACGGCTGACGCATCCTCTTCGCTATGACGCTGGAACGGACCGTTATGTTGAGGTGACGTGGGACGAAGTCTTCTCTGCAATCGGCACGACGTTGAAATCCTTGCCGCGCGAGAGCGTCGTCTTCTACTCTTCCGGCCATGCCGGTCTTGAAGCATCCTATCTCTACGCCCTGCTTGCGCGGGTCTACGGCAACAACAACCTGCCCCAGAGTTCCAACATGTGCCACGAGACGACGTCGGTCGGGCTTCAGAAGGTTATCGGCTCGCCTGTTGGCACGATCGTCTGGGAAGACCTGGAGAAGGCCGACGCATTCTTCTTTTTCGGCCAGAACCCGGGATCGAACAGTCCGCGCTTTCTTCACCCATTGCAGGAGGCCAAGCAGCGCGGTGCGCGCATCGTCACATTCAACCCGGTTGTCGAACAGGGGCTGGTATCATTCGTCAATCCACAAAGCCCTGTTGACATGCTGACGGGGCGCGAAACGCAGATTTCAGACGAGTATCTTCAAGTCCGGGCCGGTGGGGACATTTCTGCAATACTCGGTCTCTGCAAGGTTATCATCGAAGCTGACGACGCAGCGGTGGCCAATGGACACAAGCGCGTGCTTGATGTGGCGTTCATCGATGAGCACACGACAGGATTCGATAGGTTCATCGCCCTGGTCAGAACGTCGAACTGGGCCGATATCGAGCGTGAAAGCGGTCTGACCGAGGCGGCAATCCGGCGTGCCGGCGAAATCTATATCAGCGCGGAGAGGGTCATCGGTGTCTACGGCATGGGCCTGACGCAGCATTCACAAGGCGCGATTAATGTGGCCATGCTGGTCAATCTGCTGCTTCTGCGCGGCAATATAGGGCGCGAAGGGGCTGGCTGCTGTCCGGTTCGGGGCCATTCGAATGTACAAGGCCAACGAACCGTCGGAATCGCTGAAAAGACCAAGCTTATTCCCATGGACACGTTGAAGGAACTCTTCGATTTCGATCCTCCGACCGAGGACGGCACGACCATTGTCGATGCCGTGAAAGGGTTGATGGCTGGCAAGATCAAAGCCTTCATTTCGCTGGGAGGCAATCTTGTCCGCGCCGTACCAGATCAAAAGGAGATGGAACGCGCCTGGGCTCGCCAAGAGCTGACTGTGATGGTCTCCACCAAACTAAACCGGAGCCATCTTTTTCCTGGCAAGCAGGCCTATATCCTGCCCTGCCTGTCGCGTGCAGAGATAGATGAGCAGACCACAGGAAATCAATCCGTATCCATCGAGGATAGCTTCTCCCATATTTCTGGATCAATCGGCAAAAGACCTCCTGCCTCCAAACATTTGAAGAGCGAACTGGCGATCGTCGCCGGCATTGCAAAGGCGACGCTTGCCGTAAGGCCGAAACTGAAATGGGATGAATGGCAAGGTGACTATAGCCTGGTGCGAGACCTGATCGAAGCGACCTATCCCGAGGACTTCAAGGACTATAATGCGCGCATGTTCCAGCCGGGCGGATTTTATCGCGGCAATGCAGCTCATGAGCGCGTCTGGAAAACCGAGGAAAAGAAGGCTGTCTTCACAACGCCCAGCCAAATGAATGCGCTGTCCTTCGAGGATGCCGACGGCCGGTTCAGACTTGTAACAATGCGATCAAACGATCAGTTCAACACGACAATCTATGGTTACTCCGACCGCTTTCGCGGCATAGAGGGTACGCGCGATGTCCTGTTGATGTGCGAAAGTGACATCGCGACATCGGGACTGAAACCCGGGCAGGTTGTCACGCTCGTCAGCGATTTCGGCGACGGCATTCGCCGAGCGCTTGGTGGCTTGACTGTGACCGCTCATAATCTGCCAAAAGGAACGATCGGCGCCTATTATCCTGAAGCAAACGTGCTGAACGCCATTGACCATCATGACGAGATGTCAAAGACACCAGCATCGAAAGCAATTCCAGTCCGGATCGAAACCTAGAGTTTGTCAGGGGAAAACCGGGTTCCACTTTTCCCTTGGAAACTCTAACGAACCAGCACTGAAGCCCCTCCCAGCCAGTCGTCGCGCAGAAGCGCCATCAAAAGCAAATCGGTGCGACGGCCATCCGGGTAGCGCAACGCGCTGCGCATCAACCCCTCCTCGACAAAGCCAGCTTGGTATAGACGCGCTGCTCGAGAAGTCGAAGCCGTTGAGATCGCGATAGGCCGCGAAGCGAGCGATCTTGAGCTGATAGGCGGTTGATCTGACCTCCCGCTCTGCCGTTTCCGCTTTGAGCAGTTGCGACAGAATAGGAATGGCAGCCTCAAAAGCTGGTGATCCCTGTTCGGTGAGCTCACCGATTGCCTGAGCCATGCCGTGCATCTTGAGTTGGCGCAGCATGATAACGATCGCGCCGCTGGCTGGGTTATGACGCATGGCGGACCTCCGCAGTCTTCCTCAGGGAATCGTAGCGTTCGACATTGGCCCTGGGCTCGTTGGCAAGTGTAAGAGCTTGCGGCGCGTCGATCGTCGGTGGCGTCGAGGATTTGCCATCGACCAGGCGATGCAGCAGGTTCAGCACATGGGTCTTGGTCGGAACTCCGGACGTCAAAGCCATATCGACTGCCGATAGCACTGCCTGTTCGTCGTGCTGGAGAACAAGCGCCAGGATATCGACCATCTCACGATCACCGCCCGGCTTTTTGAGCAGGTGTTGCTGCAACGTTCTGAAGGCTTCGGGAAGCTCGACAAACGGCGCACCATTGCGAAGAGCGCCGGGTTTGCGCTGCACGACCGAAAGATAGTGCCGCCAATCGTAAACCGTCTGCCCAGGCCCGTCATACGAACGGCTGATGATGCGAGGGTGCTCGCATATGATCAGACCCTCCGCTGCAACAACGATACGGTCTGGATAAACCCGAATGCTGACGGGTCGATTGGCGAAGGATGCCGGAACGCTGTAGCGATTGCGATCGAAGTGAACCAGGCAAGTCGGGGACACCCGTTTGGTATGCTCGACAAAACCATCGAAGACACGCGTCGTTGGCATCAGAGCTTGTGTTTCCTCGGCCAGGAGGTCAGCGATCGTGCCACGCATCTTTCCGTGCGGGGTCTGCTGCCAAACCTCCTTGCATCGAAGCTCCAGCCAGTCGTTCAGGGCTTCCAACGATGGAAAGCGTGGTGTCGGTTGAAAGAACCGATGGCGCGAATCCTGAACGTTCTTCTCGACCTGGCCTTTCTCCCAACCAGACGCCGGATTGCAGAACTCCGGCTCATAGAGGTAGTGGCTGGCCATTGCCATGAAGCGGATGTTGACGTCGCGCTCCTTGCCGCGTCCAATCTTGTCGATGGCCGTGCGCATGTTGTCGTAGATGCCGCGCCGTGGCACCCCGCCGAAGACACGGAACGCGTGGTTATGGGCATCGAACAGCATCTCGTGCGTCTGCAAAAGATACGCTCGGACGATGAACGCCCTGGAATAGCTAAGCTTTGTATGGGCCACCTGCAGTTTGGTGCGCTCATTGCCGATGATTGCCCAGTCTTCCGACCAGTCAAACTGGAAGGCCTCACCCGGATCAAAGGCCAGCGGAACGAACGTCCCACGCCCCGTGGTCTGCAGCTCTCTTTGCAGATTAGCTTTCCATTCCCGAGCAAACGCAGCAACCCGACCATACGATCCCTCGTAGCCAAGGCTCATCAGATCGCCATGTAATTGCTTCAGGTTGCGCCGCTGCTTCCGGTTCTTTTTGGCTTCCGTCCGCAGCCACGCTGACAGCCCGTCGGCAAAAGGATCAAGCTTGCTCGGCCGCTCCGGCGCCTTGAACGATAGTTCCACGCCACCAAGACGGAGATACTTGCGGATGGTGTTCCGGGATAGGCCGGTTCTGCGACCAATCTCCCGGATCGATATGTGGTCTCGAAAATGCCAGCGTCGGATCACGCTCAGTAACGCCATGTCGATCACTCCGTAGCCCCCGCTGAAAACACGCAGGGCAAGGTTCAAACATGGGTCAATTCTCGATGGAAATATCCTGAGCTACCGGGTCAGTTCTCAGTGGAAATCAACAAACACCCGGAATTCATTACCATCCTGAATTCCGAGAACCAGTTGAAAGCCATCCACTTCAAAAAATCCCGCACCATCTTGGAAGGCGCCGCCAGTTCTCGGCCACTCGTCGATGACATCCTGCGGCGTGGTGAGGCGGATGGCACCTTTCGTCGTGGAATTGATCCGATCCAACTGAGCCTGACGATCACCTCGATCTGTTACTACTATTTCACCAACCAAGCCACCAGTTCTATCGTCTACGGACAGCGAATGATGACGCGGGCGGCCTTGGAAAGAGGCCTCGCTTTCAACATCCAGACGGTCCTGGCCATTGTAAGCCCTGATCGGAGCGTGCTGTGACCAACGCGGTGCCGCAGTCGCGAACCGGCACCGCGTGCGCAGCCGGTAAACCGACGAGCTGCGAGGCAAAATCGAGCCCAGATCATTTCCGCGTGTCGTTGAATCGCGTTAATGCTCCAGGTCTTTGTTTTACGCATTTGCGAACGTAAAACCGCTTCACACTTTTCCTGGAAATGCTCTTGAGATGGAACAGGAACCTGCTCATGGCGTTTGCCTGCCATCATCAAAGGAGGTTCAGGATGGCTTTTATCGAAGCGAAAGATGGTACAAAATTGCACGTAAAGGACATGGGGAAAGGCCGCCCGGTGGTGCTTATCCATGGATGGCCCTTGACCGGCGATATGTTCGAATATCAGACACTCGCTCTGCTGGAGGCGGGCTTTCGCGTCATCACTTACGACCGTCGGGGCTTTGGTCAGTCAGGGCATCCAGCCGATGGCTACAATTACGACACGTTTGCCGATGATCTCGCCAGCGTGATCGATAGCCTCGACCTTCAGGATGTATCGCTCGTCGGCTTTTCCATGGGTGGGGGCGAGATCGCCCGCTATCTGTCGCGACACGGGGCTTCAAAGGTCTCCAAGGCGGTGCTGGTTGCCTCTGTGGCGCCGTATCTTCTCAAGGATGCAAGCAATCCTGATGGTGTCGACGCCAGCGTATTTGAGGGTATGAAGAAGGACATCCGCAAAGACCGGTTTGCGTTTCTCCAGAGCTTTGCCAAGACCTTCTACGGCGTCGGTCTGGTCAGCAGTCCGGTGAGCCAGGGCGTACTGGATTGGTCATTCATTCTCGGTGTCATGGCCAGCCCCAAAGCGACAATTGATTGTGTCGATGCATTTGGTAAAACCGATTTCAGGCCGGATCTTGCCGCGTTCACCATCCCCACACTGGTCATCCATGGCACGGCAGATAAGACCGTACCGATTGACCCCGCAGGTCGAGCAGCCGCGAGTGGGATCGCAGGTGCCAAACTTATCGAATACGAAGGTGAGCCTCACGGCCTGTTTGCCACGGCTCCAGACCGGCTCAATCGAGATCTGATCGAGTTCCTTGGATAATTCGTTTTCGGTGCGCCTTGTGAAACCATGAGGCGCACCAAATCGTCCTCCCCGCAGAGCCTTCTGTGCCGCCTATTCTGCTGTCAGCGAGTCGCCAATCTTCCGTCTCTCCCATTCCTGAGGCGTCAACGTCTTGATATCGACCTGGTCACGGGTGCGGGCATAGGTGTGTCCTCCCATGCGGCCAACGGCATCCATAAGCTGCTGGTCGAGCGGCCGGGCCGACCTGAAGCCATTCCAGAGCCGCAGGAGCGGCCAGAATACGGGGGCACGTCAAGGTCATCCAAACCCTCCGTGATGAGATGGAGTGGTTCCGTGCGCAGGGCTTTTTGGGATTGCGGCAGGCGTTTGCCCCCCACCAGGCGCCGCGTCAAAAAGTGCAAATCGCAAGCTGGAGCAAGCCTTATTCTCAAGGAGAAAGGCTTATGCTATAGCCAGATTTGTATTCGATAGGCAGAAAAAGACGGTGATATTCCCTGAATGTCTCGTCTGGTTCGAGATTGGCAAACAAATCGGGATGAAGCCATTTGGCGATTTGTTGTATGGCGATGAATTCGTAAGGGCTGTTGTAGAATTGATGCCAAATGCCATGAAAACTGCGATTCTTGACCGCTTTCGTGCCAATATAGGCATTTCTGGTCGTGAACCATTCCAGTTTTCGTTCGGCTTCCTGTCTGTTGGCACCCGGTCCCAAGGGTATCCAGTGTCCTCCCGGAACATAGGCTTCCCAATTGGCGCTGGTGACCACGACCTGATCCGGGTCGGCGGCAATCACTTGCTCCGGGTTCAACTGTCCAAAGGTTCCAGGAAGAAAATCGCCGCCGATATTGTGTCCCCCGGCGATTTCGACATAGCGGCCAAAATTCTCATTGCCAAAGGTGAGGCAGCAATCATCCGCATAACCGCCAATCCGCTCGACAAAGACATTCGGTCGCGCGGGCTTTTTTTGCTCGATGACATCAGTCACTTGCGCCAACGCTTTCTTCCTGAAGGCAATGATCTCTTCGGCGCGTTTTTCACGGCCCATGATCTTGCTTAAAAGGCGGATCGTCGGCTCGGTATTTTGAAGGGGTTGATGACGGAAATCGATATAAAGAACCGGTATTCCCAGGGATTCCAGCTTTTCGATATAGTCGGTCTCCTTGCTGGCGCGTTGGGTTTCGAGATTCAAAAGCACCACATCAGGCTTTTGAACAATCGCTGACTCAAGATCGATCAGCCCTGCTTCCTTGCCGCCAAAGGTTGGCAGTTGGGCGAGTTTCGGAAACTTCGCGACATATTGGGCATAGGTCGCGGGGTCGGCTTCAATGAGGTCATTTTTCCACCCCGCCAAAAACGACAGGGGATCCCTGGAGTCCAGTGACGCGACAAGATAGAGCTGCCGCCCCTCGCCCAGCAACATGCGATGGACAGGCACAGTCAATGAGATCTGCCGGCCAGCAATATCCGTCACGCTGATGCGATGCGGTATTGTTGCTGCATCGGATGTCTGGGCCGCTGGTTCTTGCGCCGAAGCCGATGATATCTGAGCGACAAGACACGACAGCAGGACTGCAAAGAGTGTAATGGCCAGTTTTATCACGATTCTATCCTATACGGTTGGGCAATGGGCCGCGTTTGAGCAAGAGTGACAGGCCGATAAAAAACGACAGGACGTAACACGCCGATACCAGGGGAAATGCGGCGTCAGCACCCCAAAGCTGCATGGACCCAACACCGGCTGCGATTCCCAGAATGGACGCGATTTGCTGCCAGCTTTGCGCACGGCCTAAAATTTCGCCCTGCCGCGTGAAGGATGTGGCCTGGGAAAGACGGGAGGTCAGAACCGGTGTTGTGCCGCCAAGCAGAATGCCCCAGAGAAAGTATAATCCTGCAAAAACTGGAACGACGGTTGTGTAGCCCGCTATCAGTGTGACGCAGGCGCAGGCAATAGCGATCGCAGTGTTTGCTGCCAACACAAACCCAAGACTGCGCGTTTTGAACAGACGCGCCCAGAGGGGAGCACCAATGACAAAACCACACGCCATGAGCCCGTAACTGAGGCCAATAACCCAGTGGTCTGCGCCGAAAACCTGGGTCATGTAGAGCGCAAATGGCACTTGCAGCACCATCCGGCTGGCCAGCAATGTGCAAATCAACACCATCAACCCGACAACCGACGCAGAACTTTCCGAATGGTCCGGGGTGAGTGCGCCTGAAGCTGCGCGCGGTGCCTTCTGTTTGATGGGTGGGATTGGCAATGTCGCCCAGGCAATGACAGCACATAGACTACAGACGACCCCCGCCGCGATATTAACGGCTGCGAATGGCATTGCATCCAGAATGAGGCCGCCCGCAAATGCGCCGCCCAGCGAACCGACATTGGTCGCCACCTGCAACCAGGCGAACAGATTGGCGCGATCACGTCCGCTGTTGACCTGCACGGCATAGGCTTGCGCAGGAGCAATATAGCCCGCGAAAGCCCCTTGTAAAAACCGCAGAAACAGAATGATCCAGACATCCTGGGCTAAAGCAATCAGAAGCTGGGTGATCGCCAGCCCGGCCAAGGCCCGCACCATCATCAAGCGATTGCCATAGCGGTCTCCCATGCGTCCCCAGAATGCGCTGGTCAGGGAAATGCCAAGCATGGGCCCTATATAGACCCCAATGCTTGCCAGCCCAAACACCATGTCGGACGGGCTGAGCACTCTGATCTGCAGCGGCCAGAAGGGACCGCTCATTTCCATGGCTCCCATGGAAATGAACTGGAGCGCAAACAGCAGCAGAAACACAGGCGTACTTGCCTTGAGCATGGGGAAGTCTTTAAGCATTATCGGCCAACCAGAGGATTGGGCAATTCATGCTCCACCCGATAGTCGCTATATCGCTGGAGATGCATGCTGAGAACGGACCGGGTCGGCCAATTCTTTTCAAGCAGGGCATCATGACAGCGCGGCTCTGTTGCCCTGACTTGCCAAATCCACGGTTGTCACCATCCCAGCCAACACTGAGAGCGGCACATCGCATTCCGGGTAATCCTCCGCGAAGATGTGACGTGTCGTTTTGATCGGAAATTTTCTGCCGGAACGCGCCATGGCAAAAATATCCTCTGGCATGATGCATTCTTCAGGCCGCCAACTCGTAACAGATACACGCTCGTAATCCAGCAGAACAACAGGAACGATGGCGAGATCAAGCTGCTTTGCGACCTCAAGCCGGTGATGCCCGTCCAGCACGAGCAATCGACTGCGCTCGACCGCAATAGGGCATGTCCAGATCTTCTGCCGTAAAATGGTTTCGCGCAATTTATCAACGATGTTTTGGTCGACTTCTTCGGTGACGACAAGGCTTTCGGGCGAGGCAAAGTGATAGGGCATCGACTACAGTCTCCCAGGTGAAAATCGCCGCTTTCAAAAATATGACTATATTAATCATATTTAAGCATGCAGAGGTTTTCGGTTGATGTCAATTTTCAATCTGAAAAAACAATGCGTATAAACAATAGGATATGAGAAGCCTACTAATCCGGCTTGGATCAAGTTAAATCTTGACTCTTTAATTCATGTTCAATAGCGACATCTCCCAGTGGGTATTTTCCGGGCTTGGTGCAAGGCCAACGAACCGGTTCTGGTGAGGGCTTCTGACATGATCGGTTTTAAAAGCGGCGTTGCCATGAGCGCAATTATTGCGTCCCTCGGCACGGTTGCTCAGGCAGAAGAAGACACCGTTCTCGAGCAAATTGTTGTTGAGGGGCAATCATCCTCGTCCAACGCAACCATCGGAAAACAGAGTGAGCCCTATGCAGGCGGCATGGCCACCCGCAGCGCGCGACTGGGCAGTCTGGGCAATCGCAGTTTCATGGATACGCCCTTCAGCACCAGCGGATATACTGCGAAAGCCATAGAGGATAAGGGAGCGTCAACGGTTGGCGATGTGATGGAGAGTGACGCATCGGTGCGCAATACGCATCCGTCCGGTGGTATTGTCGACTCCTTCTATATCCGTGGATTTCCAATCGGTGATGGCAACTTTGGTGAAATTGCATTTGATGGCGTGTTCGGCGTCGCACCGAACTATCGCGTTTTTACCGACTATGCGGAATCCGTGGAGGTGCTGAAAGGACCAACCTCGTTTCTTTACGGCATTTCTCCCAATGGGGGCGTGGGCGGAACCATCAATATTGTTCCAAAGCGCGCCCTGGATACGGACCTGACCCGTGTCACCACCAGCTATGAATCGGATCTCCAGGTTGGAACGCATGTGGATATCAGCCGCCGCTATGGCAGTGAACGGCAATTTGGCGTCCGGCTGAATGGTAGTGTTCAAGGTGGTGACGGCACTATCGATGATCTTTCTCGTTTTGCCTATGTCGGCGCGGTTGCGCTGGACTATGAAGGAGAAAATCTGCGCGCAACGCTCGATGTCATCAATCAATATGAACATTATGATGCGCCACAACGCCCATTCTATCCCACAGCCGGCATTAAACTGCCGAGTGCACCCGTCAATCGCCTGAATGTGCAGGAGTCCTGGGAATGGTCAGCAACCCGGGAGTTTTCCACGCTGGGGCGTGTTGAATATGACCTCAGCGAGGACGTGACCGTGTTTGGCGCCGTTGGTGGTGGGAAGTCAAACGTCGAGCGTCTGTTTGGCACGCCCACAATTACGAACTCTGCCGGCAATGTCAGCATCGTACCGCAGCATTATATTTTTGATGTGCAGAGACGAACCGCAGAAATCGGCACTCGCGGACAGTTCGACACCGGCATCATCGAGCATTCCGTGACATTGCAGGCCAATTATATGCTGCAATGGCTGTCGCGCGGCTCCAATTCCGGTACGGCCCAAACCACCAATCTGTATAATCCGGTTGATCGCGAGGAGCAATTTGTGGCCAAGCCGTCCAGCCTACCGAAAGTAACGGAAAGCGAATTCTACGGTGTGGCTTTATCCGATACAATGTCCATATGGGATGAGCGGGCGCAATTGATGGTTGGCGGGCGGTTTCAACACATCGATTCCGAAAACTACAGCTCGACAACTGGCGCTGTAACATCCTCTTCCGACGCGAGCGCAATAACACCCATGGTTGGTTTTGTGGTTAAGCCGTGGGACAATGTATCGCTATATGCAAACTATGCGGAAGGGTTGAGCATCGGGGAAACGGCTCCGACAACCGCCGTAAACGCAGGCGAAACCCTCAGCCCCTATAAATCCAAGCAATATGAAGTGGGAACCAAGATAGACACCGGTCCGGTGACGCTCACGGCCAGTCTTTTCCAGATCGAAAAGCCGTTTGGTGTTTTGGAGACGCGTGGCAGCGATCTGGTTTTCGAGCGCGGTGGAGAGCAGCGTAACCGGGGTCTTGAACTGTCGGCGTTCGGCGAGTTGACCGACACCGTGAGACTGCTTGGCGGCGTTACGTTCATACGGGGCGAGTTGACGAAAACCAACAATGCCTCGACGCAAGGCAATGACCCCATCGGCGTGCCGAAAGTCCTCGCAAACCTCGGTGCAGAATGGGATACCCCATTCCTGAGCGGCTTCACCCTGACGGGCAACGTCATCCACACCGGCAAACAATATGCCGATACCGCCAATATCCAAAAACTACCGGCATGGACGCGCCTTGATCTCGGCGCGCGCTACAAGACAACAATCAAGGAGCGACCCGTTACCTTCCGCGCCGAAGTCGAAAACGTCTTCAACAAGAACTACTGGTCAGGTGTGGCGAGCTTCGGCACCGTAACGCAAGGTGCCCCGTTGACCGTTAAAATATCGATGACAACGGATTTTTAAAAACCGGTATCGTGACGTTAACCTGTCGGCGATTAGCCTATGCAATTTTACCGCATACTCAAAGGCTTACAGCGTCCTTTGTGCGTTTTATAAAACGTACAAAGGACGCTGGAATTGCTAGGGGAAGTCTATACTGCGGCCTCCAAGAAACACGAGGCGGAAACCAGGCAGATGGAAAACATCAAGCTCGGCAAGAATGACCGAACCTGGGTGGATCGGTCATCGCGATATCAGACGTTGCAATCATCACTCCGTCTTGCGTGTCGCTGCGATAATGGCGGCAAACAGATCGAGATCCGCCATGGAATCTGATGGTGGCGTTCGGTTCTCGCCTCCTTGCGTTACCGCCGCATGAAAGGCTCTCAGTTCGACATCAAAGGGGTCTTGATAAAAGGGACCAAGCCGGGTGAGGCTGTTATCGTGATCCGTTGAATTCTGAACATCCAGCACCATCGGCAGATTGCGGATGTAAGGGGTTGGATATTCAAAGGCCAGACGATTGTAGCGGGAGTTGATCTCGAAACCGGCTTCAAAGCGCACGACATCACCGATCATGCATTCATAAATTGCGGTAAAATGGCCGTAGTCAAAGAGCGCCGTGATCTGGCTGCCACCCTGTTTGATCTCGGCGGCTATCACGCGCTTGGGACTGCCCAGCAGATCACGCATGGCCGATAGGGAATGAGAGGACAGCCCCGTCAGCACAGAATAAGCGGTCTGAAGTTCAGCGGGTGCATTCGGGCCAAGCACGCTGTCCATCATCGCGCCGCGCAACTGACGGCTTTCCTCTATAAGACTTGTCGGAATATCGTCCTTGGGTGTGACAACCGTATCTGTCTGGCGAAAATACCAGGGGCCTTCGCAGATGACATCCCGGACACGGACATAGGTGATATCAGCAAGGGTCGGTAACCGGTTTTTCGCCTCCACAAACGCCGGTGCAAATCGGCGCATATACCCAACCATGGCAACGCAATCCGTCTGTTCGGCCACGTCACTGAGTGCGGCCAGATCCTCCCTCGTCAGGCAGCAGGGCTTCTCAATCAGGACATGCTTATCAGCCTTCAAGGCCGCACGGGCATGACGACCATGGTATTGATCCGGGCTCATGATCAGAAGTGCATCAATATCCGGCGAGGCAATCATCGCATCGACGCTATCATATACGCGCTCAATGCCCCACCGGGTCGAAATCGACCGGGCCACACTGGGGGACGGATCGTAAGCGCCCGCAAGCGTGAACATTTCCGTCAGTCTCTGCAAAATCGGCAGATGGATCAACTGCGCCACTTCTCCAAGACCAACAAGACCAAGCTTCACCATAGGATTTCCCGCCTTCAACAGTTCTCAATATGCAATCGATATTTCAGAGCGAATTAAATACACAATGATGATTATATCAAGGGAGGTTTTGCCGGGAATGAACGGCTCAGACGCAGGATTTAGAGAGTCGGAACAGCTTAATGTTTGAATTTGCTTTGTTTTGACCAATTATCAAGAAAATATCATTTTTGATGCAGCGCTCTTTTGATTTCAAAACAGATCAATTAAGGTGTCGCTGTAGATTTAATAATCAATGGAGTCGATTATGAAGCTTGCAACAGCGCCGGACGCCTGGGGCGTCTGGTATGCAGACGATCCGCGGCAGACCCCTTGGGAGCGCTATCTGGACGAGGTGCGAGACTCCGGCTTCACGTCAACGGAGACCGGGCCATGGGGCTATCTGCCCACCGATCCATCTCATTTGACGGATGCCCTTGGTAGCCGTGGATTGAGCGTATGCGGATCAGCGCTTGTGCATCTGCTTGCCCCCGCAGACGCAATGGAAACCCTGCGCCCAAGGCTAGAGCAGACCTGCGGTCTTTTGAAGGCCATGAAGGCTGAGTGGGTGGTGCTGATGGATGATTCAGACCTGCCCCTGCCCGGCAAAAGCCGCGCGCTTTCCCCGCAAGACTGGGCATCGATGATCCGCAACGTCAAGGATGCGGCCCATTATGTCACTGAAGAGCATGGACTATCCTTCGTGTTTCATCCGCATGTCGGCTCCGGCGTGGAAACGGAAGCCGAAGTCATCCGCCTTCTGGAAGAAACGCCGGAAGAGAGCGTCGGCCTTTGCTTCGATTTTGGCCATCATGCCTATACGGGTGCGGATGCCGTGGCCTTTATGAAGCGCTATGCGGACCGTATTCCCTACTACCACTTCAAGAACGTTGATCCCGTTTTGCTGGCGCACATACGCCAAAACAACATCAACTTCATTGAGGGCTTCCAGTCGGGCGTTATGTGCGAACTGGACAAGGGCATGGTGGATTTTGCTGAAGTTCGGGATTTTCTTGCAACCCGTGGGTTTGATGGCTATGCCGTTTATGAACAGGATATGTATCCCTGCCCTCCGGAGAAGCCCTTTCCGATTGCGCGCCACAACCGGCAGGTCTTGCGTGAGCTTGGGATTTAACATCCATACCGAGAGTGGCGTGCGACAATAGGACGAAGGAACAGCCGTGACACTTCTGGATCGGTTTGATGGAGGCTTTGCCCGCGACGGTGAGGACATTATCGCGGGCAGCCGGATTGAAGATGCCCGCATTCACAATCGTCGTCTGGTGTTTGAAACGATTTTCCAGCGTGGCCCCATCAGCCGGGTGGAGATTTCAGCCATTGTCGGGCTGAAACCCCAAACCATTTCGTCCATCACCCGCGAACTGCTCGAGCAGGAATTGATCGTCGAGGCCGGGCGCTCCTCCGGTCTGCGTGGGCAGCCGCAAATCTATTTGGAGGCCAATGCCGAAGCGGGCTTTTCAATCGGGGTCCATCTGGATCGCAACCAGTGTCATATTCTGGTGTTTGACCTGAAACGGCAGGAACGCGCCCGCAAATCGATGCGATGCGATACGGCCGACCCCGACTTGACCCTGCGGATGCTGGCGCAAACCATAACAACATTGCTGCACGACAATGCCCTGCCTGCGGAGCGCATCTGGGGCCTTGGTCTGGTGTTGCCCACATTCGGCTCCGATGTCTATGACTTCGATTTTTCCATGCAGCATTGGGAGGCCTGGCGCGACGCATCCTTTGCCGAAGACCTGCAACGCCTGACCGGCTTTGCCGTATTGGTCGAGAATGACGGAACGGCAGCAGCCATTGGCGAGCGCCTTCACCGCCACGATGCCAAGGAAGCGTCGTTTGCCTATTTCTACATCGGCCATGGTGCCGGTGCTGGGCTGATAATTGATGGCTATCCCTTCAAGGGTGTTGGCGGAAATGCCGGAGAAATCGGGCTGTTGCCCATCCTTGGCCTTGGCGCCAATCCGGTCTGGCCCGATAATCCCGGCAGTCCTGTTCAGGGCGGCGTTCTGTCTATTGGCGGGCTTGCTAGCGCCTGCGGCCTATCGGAAATGTCGATGGACGAGCAGAGCATTTTGCACCTGCTGGAGCGGCGTGATCATCGGTTAATGGATTGGCTGGCCTCGGCAGCCAGTGTCCTGCGCGATGTCTGCGCGGTCATAGAAGTGATGTTCGATCCCGGGTTTATTGCCGTGGGCGGCGCCCTTCCCCGTGCGCTGGTGGAACGGCTGGTGGATCGCGCCTATCCGCTCCGCCCCACACCATCGGCTCGGCGTGACAGAGCATTACCACGGCTTTTGCCCGCAACGCTGATTGAGGATGCGGCGGTGACGGGAGCCGCGATGTTGCCGATTTTTGTCACCACCAGCCATAATTTCCGCCATCTGTATTTCCGGCAGATTCTCGCAGAAGACAGGTAATAGCTATGCAGGCCCTGCATGATGCACGGCCTTGTTATCACGAAACACCGTGTAGCGGGCCACCACAGGTGTGTAGAACACCCCTTCTTTGATGGCGGCATCTTTCGGTGTTTGAACTTTCCAGACGGTGCCATCCTGCGCTTGCGCCTCAATCTTGAGGAAAGAGCCGTAATTGACAATGCGCCGCACACACGCCCCTTGGCCGTCATCTGATGGCAAGAGGACAATATCTTCAGGCCGCACAGTTAACAGCGCTTCGCCCGTCTCTATCGGTGCATCAATAGCAACGCCACCCAGATGCGCGCGACCTTGATCGATCTGAATGCTATGGGAATTCATATCGCCAATGAAGCTGGCAACGAAGGGCGAATTGGGCGTTGAGTAAATCTCACGCGGCGTGCCCACCTGTTCAATCCGCCCCATGCTCATCACCACAATCCGGTCGGCAACAGAGAGCGCTTCATCCTGACCATGGGTGACGAACACTGTGGTAATGCCGAGTTTCTTCTGGATTTGCCGCACCTCTTCGCGCAATCGGTCGCGCAGATGTTGATCAAGGCTGGCAAAAGGCTCATCCATCAGCAAAATTTTCGGCTCCAGCACCACGCAGCGGGCAATGGCAACGCGCTGACGCTGGCCACCGGATAGATGCGCCGGGAGGCGCTTGCCATAATCCGCCAAACCCACCATGGCTAAGGCATCGGACACTTTGCGGGCAATCTCGGCCTTGGGCAGGCCGCGCAGCGTCAGGCCAAAGGCAATGTTTTCAAACACGGTCATGTGCTGCCACAGGGCATGGCTTTGGAAGACCATGGCAGTTGGGCGTTTTTCCGGCGGTGTGCGCGCAACATCCACACCATCAATCAGCACCTTGCCGCCAGACGGTGTTTCGAACCCGCCAATAATGCGCAGCAATGTTGATTTTCCCGACCCCGATGGGCCGAGCAGGCAAACCAGTTCACCGTCATCAATCGTGAGCGATAAAGGCTCAATCGCGGTGACGATCGAATAGTTTTTCGAGACGTTTTCGAGGGCGAGTGTGGACATGCGTTCAGTGTCTTTCTCGACAATAGGTTTGAAACATCATCCGCCCAGCCCTTTGGCAAAAGCCTCGCCGCCAATCACCCGGCGCGCCATCAGGATGGCGGCCAAAGACGGCACCCAAAGCATGACCGACAGTACAGCCCCATATTGCACCACCAACTGGTTGTTGATCATCGACATCATCAACAGCGGCATGGTGCGAATGCGCGGCGCACCCACCAGCCATGCGCCTTCCGTCTCGTAGAAGGTCCAAACGAAGGTCATCAGCAGGGCGGCGGCAATGGTGGGAAAAGCTTGGGGCAATGTGATGTGGCGAAACACCTGCCAGCGGTTTGCACCGACATCGCGGGCGGCTTCTTCCATATCCCGGCTGACAACTCTAAACGCGGCGGTTGGCAGCCAGATCATCAACAGCAGGGTGTTCAACAGCTGGATAATCACCACACCGGTAAAGGTGCCCACCAGATTGAAGGATAAAAACAGCACCGCGATGGAGATAATCAGTGCAAAGCGCGGAAAGGCATTGGCCATCAAAAACGACAGCATGAACACCGATTTTCCCGGAAAATCCATGCGGGCAAAGGCATAGGCCGCTGGCAGGCAAATGATGGCAGACAGCAATGTCACGGTCAGCGACAGCTCAACCGATGTCCAAAGGGCCGCCCAGACATCCGGACGGGCCAAGACCGCAGACCAGAAGCGGAAGCCCCATTTGGTGGGCAGAACGGAGGGATAAAACCATTGTTCGGCAAAGGCCCAGAGAAAAACCGTGAGCACAGGCAGAACGATAAAGACAATCAGAAACAGCAGAATGATCAAGCCAAAGACATCGTGGCGGCGACTGGATAGGAACATCATCACTCTCCGTCTTGAGGCTTGCGGGCAATCGAGCGGACATAGGCGATGCCGGCCAGAGAGCAGATCAGAAAGGTGATGGTCGCCTGCGTTGAGGCTTGCAGCGGATCACGCACGCTTGCAAATGTGCGCAGCATGAACGGTCCCATCATCTCCGGGCTTGTTGGCCCCAGCATGAAGGGCATCAGGGCTTGGCCGAAAAAGCCCAGAAAATTCAGCGCGGACACGATCAGCAGGGAATGCATGATTTGGGGAATGATGATGCGAACCAGTATCCGCAGCCTCCCCGCCCCCACATCACGAGCCGCTTCAATTGAGGCATCCGAAATGCCGGACAAGCCAGAAATCAGGATCAGCAAAGTAAGCGGCATACCGTCCCAGAGCAGGCCGATCACCGGTCCCCAGGGCGTCAGATAGGGAGATGCATAATGGTTAAAGCCGATCAAGGACAGCAGGCTTTGCAACCAGCCATTTGGTCCGAGATAGCGGATCAGCGCGTAGCAGATGATAATGCCAGGAACAAACATGGGAAACAGCGCCAAGCCCTGAATGAGGCTGGCCAGCGGTCCACGAGTAAAGCGCATATAAAGCGCAATCGGCAGATTGATGACAATCAGCAGTGCAAGGCTGACGAAGGTGGTCCAAAGCGTTCTGCCAAGATTGGCAAGGCTATAGGCATCGGTGAAGAAGAAAACATAGCTGTCAAAATTCAGCGCATGCACACCATCAGGGCCTTCGCGCCAGAAGGTGCCGATCATGGTCAGCGCCGCCGGATAGAACAGAAAAATCACGATGGACAGAACCGGAATGGCCACAAATGCCAATCCGGTCCAGCGCGATCCTTCCGAGAGGCCGTGCGCGCGCATCACCCTGCCTCAGCGCTTGATGTTTGAGGCGACGTTGCGATACCAGCCTTCGAACAAAGCAGGTTCCCATGTGCCGGGGAACAGCGGGATGGATTTGGGCGCAACCTTTGCGAATTTATCCTGAAGTTCCTTGGACATGAACTCCCACTTGATACCAGGGAAGCCGCCAAGGTCGGTCACAACGTGGTTCTGGATATCCGGTGTGATCAGGTAATCGGCAAGCTTGAGCACCATATCCTTGTTGGCCGCCACCGTTGGCACGACAACGCCAGAAAAGCCGCCGGTAAATGCCAGATCCTGCAACTGCGCAACAGATGTTGTCTCAGGCACCACGCCCTGGCTCATCGCCTGCAAGGCCATGTCTGACCAGGCGACGGTCATGGAAACTGCACCGCTGGCCAGCATCTGGATGGAAGCGGTGTTGCCGGAGGTATATTCACCGCCATTGAAAAGCGAGGGCTGGATGTCTTTTAGCAAAGGCCAGAGCTTGGAAAACATTGGCTCGGCATAGGCCGGGGTGTAGTTTTCCGGCAGGAAGAGATCAGGGTTCAGGCCGGTGACTTCCTGAAGCGCGCGTTCGATGAAGCAGGCCCCGGAATCGCCAAGATCAGGGCGGGCATAGGCAAACTGGCCGGGATTTGCCTTGATCCACGCCACAAGTTCCTTGAATGTGGTGGGGACGGTTTTGACCTTCTCAGAGTTATACATCATCACGACTTGCGAGCCGCGATAGGGCAAAAGCGCCGGGCTTTGCACCACGACCGGGTTGACCTTGTCGTAATTGGACAGGCCCACCTTGGAAAAATCCACCCAGAGACCAGCTTCGAGCGATCCCGTGGGATAAAACGGCGTGACCGCCTCCAGCATATCAACCTGCGGGTCTTTCTTGGCCTTGAAAGCCGCCATGGCGCGATCAGCCAAAGAATTCATCGCCGACCCGCCGCCGCCGGGAACAAGATTGAGCGTAACCCCGGAATGGGCCGCTTCAAAACCCGGTTTGATCACCTGGGTCCAGAAATCAATGACATTGGTATCGCTGTTAAAGAATATGTCGAGAACGCCGGGGGCCGCAAAGGCGGGTCTTGCACCAGCCACGGCCAGACCAACACCCGTCGCAGAATATTTCAGGAATTCACGTCGTTGCATGCGCATTGACACCTCCACAGGCAGCACGGACACGCGCCTGCCATTTGTTTGGCCAAAGGATAAGGCCAGGTTCCCACTCCAGGTTGGCGACCGCGCTTTACATGCGTCTCTATCTGCCAATATTTAAATTCTTAGCACGAATTATATCGTTCCTGTCAAGCAGACAATTCAACGAGCTTTGGTTTTAACGCTGCATCACGACCAATTTTATGCCGCCCAGATGCCACTTGAAGTAGCGCCTTGCAAGGACGTCAATCGAGTGCGGCGCACGGCAAAATCCGATATTGTTGAGAGATATAGGTCGATTTCATGCGGAAATTCGTTATTATCATGCCAATTATGGCGAAAGAATCGCGAGCCGATTTTTCAAAAATATTATATCATCAACGATGATTAAATGCTGCAGTGCCAAACAAAGCCAACCCGGGAGATCCCCATGCGCGCCTATCGAGACCGCCAGCGTAGCCTTGAACAGCTCTCGTGTCATATCGAAGTCTGGGCCGATGAGCTGGAGGCTTATGAGCTGCGCGAGCGCGTGCCACTTGGGGCTTTCCTTGCCAGCACACCGGAAGGGCTGACTGCACGGATAAGCGTTGGTGATGCCTGGCTATATCGCCATGGCATTCACACGTTTTTGCTGGAAGAGGCAATTGTGGTACCGGAAGGCCCAGATGTGGAGCTACGGCTTGATTTTGGCGGTGAAAGCCTTGTGCGCCTGATTGGTCTGGATGGCGAGATTCTCGAAAGTTTTGCGGCCAACCCCTGCCATCGTAGGTTTGACGTGCCACGCGGTATTGCTTTCAAAATCAAAGCTGAATCCGCCGCGCGCAGTCTGTTTGGTGTGCCCAATCGCAATCCAGTGCTCTCAATGGCCGAGATTTATCGGTATTACCCCGAAATTCGCGCCTTGCGCCGTCGCCTGCTGATTTTACGCAACACTGCCGATACGGTGAAGGACAAGGAACTTGCCCGCACGCTCTATGAAGCGGCGGAAATTGCCCTTTCAGGCTTGCGGCTGCCAACAGCAACGCAGGATGTCGGACCCCGCCTGGCCAGCCGCACCTGGGCGCGTGATATATGGGAGCGCAGTTTTGAGCCCACCGACACCCCGCAAGCCCTGACACAGGAAGCCCTCGCTTCTGTTGAGACAGCAACCGTCAGCCTTGATGCCATGCTGACTGAGCTTCGGGACTCCTACCCCAAACAGGGACGCGTGCTGGTGACCGGTCACGCCCATATCGATTACGCCTGGCTTTGGCCCCAGCCAGAAACAGTGCGAAAGATCGTGAGAACCTTCAATAGCGTCAACGCATTGCTGAAGCGCCACGATGATTTTCGTTTTCTGCAATCGTCCTCCCTTTACTATCAGCATGTTGAGCAAGAGGATCCGGCGCTGTTTGAAGAGATCAAACAGCGCGTCTCGGAAGGCCGTTGGGAAGTTATCGGCGGCATGCTGGTGGAATGTGATACCAACATGCCCTCGGCAGACGCGTTTTTGCGGCAGTTTCTGCATGGGCAACGCTATTTTCAAAAACACTTCGGCATCACCAGCCGCACGGCGTGGCTGCCCGATACGTTTGGCTTTACCGCCGCCATGCCGCAAATCATGCAGCACGCGGGCATCGACACATTGGTGACAATCAAAGTGTCGTGGAATGAAACCAACAGCCTGCCAGATAATCTTTTCCGCTGGCAGGGCAATGATGGCTCGCGGGTGCTGGTTCACACTTTCGACGCCTATGATAATGACGGCTACAATATGCTGATGACGCCCGCCGCTCTGTGTGAGGTGTGGGGCAAGCATGCCGCCAAGGATATGACCGACACGGTCATTGCCTCCTATGGCTGGGGCGATGGCGGCGGTGGGCCGGACCCCGATCAGATCGAAACCCTGCCGCTTCTCAATCTGATGCCTGCCATTCCAACCGTCGAACATGGAGCGATCGAGCCGCATATTCAGGCCTTGGCAAGAGATCTTGAAGCGGCAGCCCTGCCCGTCTGGCGTGGCGAGCTTTATCTGGAATACCACCGGGCAACATTGACCACGCAGGCGCGCACCAAGCAACTGAACCGACAGGCGGAAGCCGCGCTGGTGGCCGCAGAAGCCATTTCCGTTCTGGATGCACTTGAGGGCGGAACGCCTGCCGTGAACGACCTCAAACCTCAATGGGAGTTGCTGCTTCGAAACCAGTTTCACGACATTTTGCCGGGTTCTTCCATCCGCGAGGTCTATCAACAGACCGAGCCGGAGCTGGAAGGCGTAATCCACAATGCAACAACGCTGATCGAGACCCGCCTGCAAGCCATTGCGGCACGCTATAGCGGTGATCGTGATGGATTGCTGGTGGCCAACCTGTCAGGCTCCAGAAAAACTGCATTCCAGATTGAAAGCGCAAGCCCCCTGCCCGCCGACTTGCAAGCGCAGAAGCTGAACGGGCACTATGTTGCCGCCATTCAGCGTGATCTAAAGCCGCTCAGCCTTGGTTTTGTCAGCGCTGCCAGCCAGCGCCGTGTAACAACGGACGGCAAAACCATGGAAAATGATTTTGTGCGGCTAACGCTGGATGAGGCAGGCCGGATAATCAGCCTGATCGACAAGAGATCGGACCGCGAGCTGATGGACGGCCCCGGCAATCAATTGCTGCTCTATCGCAATGATCTGCCCCGTAATTTCGACGCCTGGGACATTGAACCCGGCTTTGAGCTTGGTGAAGAGGAATGGCTGTCGCTTGAAGATCGGGAAGTCACGGCCAATGGCCCGCATCTGGCAGAAATCACCATCACCAGACGCTTTTCAGCCAGTACGATTCGGCAAAAAATCCGGCTGTGGTCCAACAGTCCACGGGTGGAATTTGTCACCGATCTCGATTGGCACGACCGGCGCACCTATCTGCGTGCAGCCTTTCCCGTCACCGTGCTGGCAGAGGATGCGGTATTCGATCAAGCCATTGGCATCACCCGGAGGCCTACCCATGACAATACCAGCTGGCAGAAAGA